>JAGDCE010000187.1 GCA_017958705.1 Clostridia bacterium | reverse complement strand
CTTGCAGAGAACCTGAACTCCTCCGCCGCCTGCGGTATCGTATCGAAGCCGACGAACGCCCACGGCGCGACGGCAACTACAGCAAGCACGCCCGCAAGGGATGACTTTCCCGGGTAAAAACCGGGGGAAAGGTTGGAAAAACTGACGTCGGGATTGAAAATTGCCGCCGCCGTTATTATAAGCACGCCTCCGACCAGCGCAAATACGAGCACGGTCTGGAACACGCCGGTAAACTTTACTCCTCTGATGCTTAGGAAAGCGAACAGGACGAGCGCCGCGACGGCAAGCAATATCTCGCCGAGATATATATCATATCCGGCGACGTTATAGTGGAAACCGACCTGAAACACGTTGTTCAGCAGGTTCCTGCCGATCAGCGCCAGAGCCGTTCCGTTCAGCGGAACGATGGCGAGATACGACAGGCCGAGGAACCACGAGCAGACAAAAGCGTGCTTTTCGCCGAAAGCCTGCTGCGTATACGTGAATTCGCCGCCGGCGACGGGATACCTGTTGATCATGAAATTGTAGTTGAACGCTATGATTATCATGATCAGCGCGGCGATGCCCATGGCGATAGCCGTGCCGAGAGGGCCGGCTTTCCCGAGGAAAGTATTCCCGGGCATCACGAACGCTCCCCATCCGATGATGCAGCCCAGAGCCAACGACCACACGTTCAAGGGAGAAAGTTTCTTTTCCAGTTTGACTTCTTTATCCATAATGACCACCGATCTCCGGTTTTAAGTATAAAAGCCGTACTTTTAACGGGAAACGCGTATCCGCGGGCACCGGCTTGCCGTCTTAGGTCAGAAAGATATCGTGATATAACGAACGGCGCCGGTCAGGCTGTGCATATTTTATACCAGACTGCCCCTCGGGCTCCATACCGCTTCGGGATAGTACTCGTCGATCATGCGTTTTACGAGCACGCACTGTTTCGCACGTTTGCGGGCGTCATCTTCCGAGCTGTCCCAGCTATGCGTCTGCGCCACCGAACCGCCTGTTTTCAGGTATATCGGTGCCGCGACACGGATCATCTCGGGAACTTCATAATGACGGATGAAACCGCCCGTCGATTTCGGGTTCTCAGTATGCAGGTCGAGCGGTATATCGATAGCCTGGCGCATCGCCGCCATCATCTGCAGCTGAATATCGCGCACGGGATTCAGAGAATCCGCGCCGATGCTCTCCATAAGCTTCGCCGAGCAGGGGTTGCCGTGTCCGGCGTGTGCGGAAAGCTTGAAATGGCAGTCCGCGGAGATCTCTCCGGCCTTGCGCATCTCGTTGAGGATCCACAGACAGCCTTCGTCATAGACCAGGAAGCCGCGGCAGCCGAGACGGTCGGCACGCTTCACGTCCTCGATCGCGCGGATTATCTGTTCCTGACCGCGCAGACGGTATCCCATGCGAACGCCCTCCTCAGTGTTGACGGAAGCGGATGTATCCGTTGTGGCGCGCGGACCGATGGCGAGTATCAGGTCTGTCTGATATTCGTGAGCCAGCCCGACCATTTTTTCTATCTCGTCGTCTGTCAGCCGCATTATGCCCTGAGTTTGCGTGACGCGGTGAAGATAAAGCCCGTATGAATCGATGGCTTCGAGAAGAGCCTTCATAACTTTCGGGCCCTGGATACCCGGGACTTCGAACCTGTACTGACCGCCGTCGGCAAATCTCTTTTCTGACGTCGGCAGATCGTACGCGTCTCCGCCGGGGAGACCGACAGATTTTAAAAACTCTCTGGTTTTGTCCATGCTGTTCATTGTGATTCTCCTTTGATCTTATTCTATATCTAGGCGCGCATTCGGCTTCTGTCCGCGTCCGGCCGCGTAGGCCGTCAGCGAGCGTTTCTTTTCCGCCAGCTCCGCCTCTGTCATCGGGTTTTCGGGATCGCCCTTCGCGTAGTCGACGCGGGCGTTTCGGACCTCGCCATCCGCCATCCGCGCCGTCACGATCGCGACGCGCTTCTGCGGACTTTCGGCGGTCAGGGCCGAGTCCTCGACGACTTTGATCTTCTTTGCAAACTCTGTAAGTCGTCCGTCAACCGGCTCGAACACGGACAGGTCCGCTCGCCCGTAAACGAGCCCCGCCGCGACCGCGTACGGTATGCTCAGCTTTGCGGAAGCGACTCCGAGAACGTCCGTGTGATCATGTCCTTTCACGGCGAGCTTGTAGGTTTTCACCTCAACGCTTTCTATATTATTTATATCGGTGACTTCGTGCAGCCTGATCGCCGCTTCGACCGCGGAATGACTGTGGCGGCATGAAGCGTAAGGCTTCACGTAGATGCGTTCTATCTCAAAATAATCCGTATCCCCGGTCAGTTTATCCGCATCATACTTGTCCGAGAATAATTCGAAGAAACCGCGTTCACCGCCGAACATATCGTCCGGCGCCGCGTAATCGGTCAGGCCCATATACGCGGCCGTCAGGCCGTCCGCCGCCGCTCTCCCCACGTTATACGGCTTCAGCTCGGATCCCTGTTCCTGTATCTCGAGCATACCCGCAGCGCTTCCCGCAGCGCAGGTAAGCACGCGTTTCATCCGTGTCCTGTCCATGCCGAGAGCAAACGCGACACCGGCCGAGGCGCCTATCGTTCCGCAGGTTCCGGCCGCGTGAAAGCCTCTGTTCTTGTGAGAAGGCTGCATGGCTATCGCGACGCGGCACGCTGTCTCGTATCCCATAACGATACCCGTCTGAAACGAGACATCGTCGATACCGTTTTCATCCGCTGCGGCTTTTATCGCGGAGATCACGGACGCTCCCAGGTGGATCATGGCGAACCGATGACCGTCGTCAAGCTCAAGCGAATGAGCATTGAATCCGTTGATAAGTGCTGCCGTTTTGCCGTCAGTCCTCTCCGGATACCCGATCAGCTCCGCCGGGCCGGAAGAAGCCTTTTTCAGCATACCTCCCCAGCGGTCCCTGTTTTTCACAGCGCCGGCCGCCGCTACGGCCAGATAATCGTCTTTGCAGGCGTCCGCTCTGCGTCTTATATCATCCGTGATCAGCGCGGCTTTATCAAAAAGATAATCGACCAGTCGCTGTGTCGTATTCGGCATACTCATATCCTTTCTACAGGTATCTGTACGGCGCTATCACGTCAAGTTCACCGTTCTCAAAGCACTCGATGTTTCTGAAGGCGTCGCGCATCATCGCTCTGAAGGAATCGGCAGTGACGCCGGCGATATGCGGCGTCAGGATAACGTTGTCGATACTCTTCAGCGGATAATCCTCAGGTATCGGCTCCTTTGCGTGGACGTCGAGCGCGGCGTATGAAAGCCGTCCGCTCGCAAGAGCTTCCGCGAGCGCTTCCGGCTCCACGATCTCTCCTCTGGCGGTATTCACGAGGATCGCGCCGTTTTTCATGCGGCGGATACTTTGCGCATTGATCAGTCCCCGCGTTTCTTCCGTTAGCGCGCAGTGGATCGAGACGATATCTGAATCGGACAGAAGCTGGTCCGTGTCGGTATACGTTATGCCGTTTTCGGCTTCAAACGCAGCGGGCGCACGGAAGAGATCCGAGTACAGTATCTTTACGTGAAACGGCCTGAGCAGCCCGACGAGCGTCCTTGCGGCGTTTCCCATGCCTATGATGCCGACGGTCTTTCCCATGAGCTCGGACGTTTTCACGCCCTGCTCCTGCTTCTTCCAGATCCCGTTTTTCGTGTCGGCGCATATAGTCGGGAGTCTGCGCAGGCACGCCAGGATTAGCAGCAGCGCATGTTCGGCTACGCTTTCGGCGTTGACGCCCTGATTCACGTACAGAGGGATACCCCTCTCCCTGATCGAGTCGAGGTCGAGTGCGTCAAGACCGACGCCGGATCTCTGGATCATTCTGAGCTTTACCGCCCGGTCCAATACTTCCTTTGTGATTTTCAGACGCCCGCCCGCGAGTATATAATCCGCGTCAGCTGCTTCATCCAGAAGGGCACTCTGCGTCTGTTCGGAAAGAAATACGGTCTCAAAACCGGCGGGAACTTCGCTCTCGACGATCTTTTCCGGCGTTCCGCTGTATTTATTTGTCAGCAGGATCTTTTTCATACTCTTCTCCCGTGACGGTCAGTCTTTATCGTGTGTTTCAAAATATTCTTTTATGCTCTGATTGCCAAGCTTGAATACGATACCTTCGCGCTTGAACACTTTCTTTACGGTCATGAAAACGATTTTAAGATCCGTCGTAAACGTCACTTTATCAACGTATTCGACGTCTTTTTCAAACTTTTCTTTCCAGCTCAGAGCCGCTCTTCCGCTTACCTGTGACAGACCCGTCAGTCCGGGTCTTACCTCGTGACGCCTCATTTCAAAGCTGTTGTACTGATCGAGATACTCCACGAGAAGCGGTCTCGGCCCGACGAGGCTCATATCGCCTTTCAGAATATTGAAAAATTCCGGCAGCTCGTCAAGTGATGTGGAACGGAGGATCCTGCCGAATTTGTTGAGTCTCTTTGCGTCTGGAAGCAGTTTACCGTTCTCGTCACGCTTGTTGCTCATCGAGCGAAATTTGTACATTTTGAAGATCCTGCCGTTTTTGCCGGGGCGATTCTGGGTAAAGATAGCCGGCCATCCGAGGTTGATAAGGACGATCACTGCAAGTATAAGATAAAACCAGCTGAACAGTATGATGACAAGAAGCGAAATGACGATATCCAAAAATCGTTTGAAGAACGCCTCGTACGGGCCTTTTATCTTATGTTCCTTCATACCTGATCCCCACGATCCAATTCTACCGTAGCTATCCTCGGCTCGAAACAGCACGCGGGCCGGACGCATACGATTCTGACGCCGCTCGCTCTTTGCGGGCCGACTTTCATAAACGTCGCTATTACTGAAGTCTCCCCGTGAAGTCCCAGCGGACCGATGCCGGCTTTGTTGACTCTGTCGGTGATTTCTCTCTCCATTTCGCTTTGTACGTCGTATCTTCCGTCGACCTGCGCCTGAAGCATCATAGACGCCGCTTCAAAATGACTGCGTCCGATGCCTATTGCCAGAGTGCAGGGCGAACAGCCGAGCTGCGCCACACCTTCGGTCGCCCAATTCACGATATCGTCCACCACGACCTGCGCGTCGTGTTTGTGGAAGACCCGGTACGTCTTCGCCCGGATAGCCGGACCGCCTCCGAACATAAGAATGTGAAGCCGTATCACGTTGTCCGGACAACGGCGTATAAGTATCGGGGCGGCTTCGACGCCGGCCGGGTCCGGATCCAGCCCTCCGGACTGATCGATCCTTTCTCTGTCGACTCCCATGATACCCATCGGTCTTCCGGGGAGCTTCCTCAATCCTTCCGCGACGCCTTTTCTGATCATGTCAAGCATCCGCCCGGTAACAGCGCAGTCTTCGCCGACTTCGAGCACCAGATGCGGGATACCCGTATCATCGCACAAAGGAGTTCTGTTTTTTTCGGCGACCTCGGCATTGGCGAGGATCTGTTCGAGCACCCATTTAGCCCGTTCGCTGTGCTCCGAAGCGATCGCTTTTCTATATGCTTCTTTCTTATCCTCGCGAAACGTCGACCCCGCCTCCGTCAACGCGTCTCTTACGAGACCGACAATCTCGTCATAACTCTTCGTCATAAATACTTCTCCCGTGCACGGCGCCTATAACGGCAGGATATTTGTCAACTTTTATAAGATGCAGGGCTTCCATACCGAGTTCCGGGAAAGCCACCGTCTTTTCTTCGCTCGTTTTCGATCCGAGCAGCGCCGTGACCGGCGGTATGACAGCATACGCAGAGTTGAACCGTCCCAGAGCTTCGACCGTTTCTTTGTGTAATCTGCCCTTGCCGAGATGAAGCTTGATCCCCGCCTCGCTGAGAGGGGCGATGGAGCTCTCGATCTCCAGTTTGTTCGAGGACGTCGGGCCGACGCCGGCAGGGCTCACGGCCGTGTGGAATATCACCTGTCCTCGCAGTTCGACGCCGAGATCGCCGACAGTACCGTCTTCGATCATTTTGACGACCTTCGGCAGGACTGCGTCGCGTCCGCACAGTATGTAACCGCTGATCTCAACAGTATCCCCGACGCTCATCTCACGGACGTCGTCTTCACTGATCGGTGTTTTCAGTATTCTGATCATCTTTCTTCCTTTTTCCGATACCTTTAATAAGCCCGCACAGCGTTTCCTCTTTAAGGAGAAGCAGCGTGACGGCAAACGCGATGAAACCACAGACGGTCGCGCCGCCGAACGATAATATCGTCGAGTTCATAAACAGTTTGAACGGCACGATCACGGCTCCGCAGGCGCACAGTCCCGCGAACAGTTTCAGCATGAACCTGACTTCCAGCAACCGTTTATATTCCGTCAGACATTTCTTTACGGCGCTCTTATACATAGGGATGACGATTATCGACGATACGGTCGTTCCTATGGCGATTCCGGCGATGCCGATAAAATGCGAGGCTGTGATGCTGATAATGATGTTGATTATAAAAGAAATAATCGAATTTCTCATGGCAACGTTCATTTTGCCGAACGAATGCAGCACCTGAGTATGTATGCTGTTGAGCATCGCCGGGATGAAACCGATCGCGTAGAACAGAAGCAATACTCCGACCGCCGCCGAAGATTCTTCCCCGAAAGCACCTCTCTGATATGCGATAGATACGATCTCCTTCGAAAAGCACATCGTAAGAAGCGATACCGGCGCCAATATAAGCAGTATGGAAGAACTTGACGCCTTGAGCTTTTTTATCATCTCGTCGAACTGTTTGCCGACGCAAAGATTCGTAAAATCCGTAAACATTACCACGCACAGATTCACTATCAAAAGCGAATTGACCATATTATAAAGCGAATGTGCGTAGTTAAGGTATGAAACAGAGCCTTCACCGAGCATTGAAGATATGACCTGGTCGATCATAAGAGATATCCTGACTATACCCTTGCTGATGATAGCCGGAGTAGCCATGACAAGCAGCTTTTTCGTATCGGAATCGAACGTCGGCTTTTTGAACCCGATCTTCCCGAATTTTCTCGACCTGATAAACAGCAGCAGCGAGAACAGCAGGTTAGCCGCGACGTATCCGTAACATAGCACGTCCGCGTTCTCCGGATTCCGGATCGAGAACAGGAGGATGACCGCCATTCCGCACATGCTTATGAAGAGGCTTCTTGAGTTTGCCGAGATGAAGCATTTCTTCAGCCTCAGAAGCCCCTGCGCTATGGTAGCGAATACCATTATCGGCGGTATCACGCAAAGGATCCTTATACACCTGATGAGTTCAGGTCTCGCGATCTCGTCGAAACCGGGAGCGATAAGATATGAAAACGGTTTTGCAAATATGAACGTGATCACCGCGAGCGATACCATCACGGCTGAAAGAAGCGTATTCAGCCTTGACAGAAAATCGATCCCGGACTTTTCGTCTTTTTCGGAGCAGATATTCGCGTATCTGTTTATAACAACGACCACGAGAGCCCCTAGAAGCGTACTGTCGATCAGATCGAAAAGCTGACTTGCCGAAAAATAACAGTCCGTGACGGCGCTTGCGCCGAGAACGGCGGCAGTGATCATCTGATATATGAACGCGATGACTTTTTCGAGCAACGAAAAAGACGTCAGCAATGAATAATCTTTCAGATTGGAACTTCTTCTTGACATTTAATCACACCTTAAGGCATCCGCCTGAACTGTCACGACAGGAACCGACTTTTTCAAATAATATGCACTCATTCCGATCAGAAGTGATTCCACGCCTATCATAACATCGCGGTGTCTGATCGCGGTACCGGCGGTAGCGGTACCGAGACCGAAAACGAATCCGCACAAAACCACGGACCAGAACCCGACGCGGAGTATTCTGATATCCGCATCGTGACGCCCGTCGCTGTTTTCCCGTTTGAGTTTATTAAGACATTTGACCGACATCAGCAGGCAGGCCAGATGAACGCAGCCGTCAAGCAAAAACGCCAGTATATCGGTCAGACCTCTCCAGTTTGTCGGAAGCGGACTGAACATATAATATATGAACTTGATGGGGGAATAAAGTAAGAACGTCGGTATCGACGTAATCTTGAGTCCTGCGAGATATCTCGAACCGGCCTCTCCCATGAATTCATCGGAGTTGGCTCCGACGATCCTGCTTATTATCCCTTCAACGCCTCTGCCTTTCGTAACGTAGTCCGTACTGCTGAGTCTCGACGCAAACACAACGAAAACGACAAACACCAGAATAATGATCGCACGATTCGCAAATTCTCTGTTAGTGCGCACTTTTTCGCGAGTGAATACGTCGAATATATAGACGGCGGCGATCGGGAAATAACCTATATGAAGTATAAGAACAGGGATCATGAACAGCAAAGCGAGATACAGCCTCGACTGACGCTTGCTTCCGATGTATTCGATATACATATAAAACGACGCAGTGACGAACGCGAAGTAAATGGATTCGCGCAGGATACTGTTGCTGACCTGTATGCCGTAAACGAGCAGTGCCGAAATGAACGTTGCAAAAAAGCGTCCGTTGCCGTATATGTTGAACTTGTTCAGCACTTTTATCACAAGAAGCACCATCAGCATTGACAGCACTATGTTCGTCAAGCAGCAACAAAGCACGTTTTTGCCGAATATATGGAATTCAAAGTTGAGCACGTACGGGAACGTAGTATAGACTCTGTCGAAATCCCCGCCGTAATACTGTACGGCCGTTCTCCAGAAGCCGCCCGCGTCTCCCGACAGATGCGGATACGCGATATCGCTGATCGGGAAACGGTATAACGCATAGGCGATCTTAACGGCGGTCGCGCCCCAGAAGATCAGCTTGTCGTTCGTCGTCTTAAAATCCCCGCGGCTGATGAACAACAGGAACAGCAGCATCCCCGCGAGATAAATGAAAAATATTATCTCGGGATATCTGTCCGACACTCCCGACGCCGTGGAAATTGCCAACGCGGCGCAGAAAAGGATCAGATATATAAAAGATGCGGTGCTTTTACCTATCGTTAACTTCATCAATGCTTCTCCCTTTGGAAAACGATTCAATCCTGTTCAAGAAGTCTCTTTCTGTCTTCAAGTATCTTTTCAAACAGCGTTTTCTGTTCAAAATGACTGACGGCGAATTCGCGGCCCTTTGCGGCAAACGCGGATCTCTTTTCCGGAGATCCGATCATCTCCTTCATGGCGGCTCTGAGCCCGTCTGAGTCTTTTTTCTCTACGACGAGACCTGTCTCGTCTTTAATCATCCCGTCCGTCGGTCCGGGTATGTTCGTTACGATCACCGGAAGCTCCATCGTTTCTGCTTCGATGACCGTCATCCCGAAGCCCTCTCTGTAGCTGGGCAGGACGTAGCAGTCAACGGCGGACAGATATTGTTCCGGTGTCGTCGTATATCCGGTGAACATTACCTTCGGACATTCCTTCGCCCAGCTGTACAGCGTCATGTCGACGCCCCTAGATATTTCCGGCTTTCCGACTACCATAAGCCTTACGTCGTTATTTGAGGCGGTAAGATCGCGCATCGCGGTGAACAGTTCGTTCACGCCCTTGTCACCGTTGATCCTTCCCACGAAACCGAAGACGAACGCTTCTTCCGGTATACCGTACTTTTCACGTATCTGTTTTCTGTACTCCGACTTTTTTGAAATATCGAATTTTTCGAGCGATACGCCGCTTGCGCTTCCGTTCCATACGACGGATCCCTTGTTTTCGGGATACAGCCCTTCATCGTGAGAAAACTTCAGATTGCCGTAACTGTCCGGTTCTATCCACGTTGAATTGCGGCAGACCATTTTCTCGATACTCTTGAAAAAAGCTCTCTTTATCCCTTCGAATCCGACGTATACAAGACCCCACTGACAGTAAAGCCTTACAGGGATGCCGGCCTGTTTTGCCGCAATTGAAGCGTAGCACGAAGCGTTGGGCGTCGAATACTGGACGAGATCGAATTTTTCTCGTTTGAAAATCTTTCTCATTTCCTTTATCGCACGAAGTCCGTCCATGGCTATGCCTCTGGTCATCCTGACCGGAAAATAGTGAAAATATTCCGGAACAGCGTTTTTGAACGCTTCATCCTCGTTGCATATAAAGGAAATGTCGAATTCACCCGTCGAATAAAGATACTCGGCGCATTTCAGTATAAAAGTGCGTATAGTCCCGGGTACCGTGGTAACGTAACAAATCTTATACACGATAGTTTCTCCTTAAGACCGATATCTGAAGCATGCGTGGATTATTTCCATGATCCTTTCCTGCTGCTCGGGAGTCATTTTATTATCGCTCGGCAGGCACAGACCGCGGCGGAAGATATCCGCGCCGACGTCCGTCCCGTTCTGAGCGATATATGCGTTGCTTCTTCCGCGCCCGTTGCCGTCGGCGGTTATGAACGCGTAATTGCGGTACAGCGGCTGCAGATGCATCGGTTTCCAAATCGGACGGCCCTCCGAATTGAAAGCCGCAAGTGCTTCAAGTATTTCCTGAGGACTGCTTTTTCCGATTTCGCTCTTATACAGATAATCCCGCTCGCCGCGCACCATGGGCGCCATAGCGTCTTCATCGATCGTGCAGCAGCTGAGCCAGAAATTCGGCAAGCTCTTGTCACGGTCCCAGGGATTCATCCTGACGGGCAGACCGGCGAGTCCTTTCTCGTATCTTTCCCAGATCGCTTTTTTCTGTGCGACGTGCTCGTCCAGATGCGGGATCTGACCTCTTACGACACCCGCGATGATGTTGCTCATGCGGTAATTATACCCGATCTCCTCGTGCTGATACCACGGCGCGGCTTCACGGCTCTGCGTTGACCATTTGCGCACCTTATCGGCATCCGCTTTGGAATCCGTCAGAAACATTCCGCCGGACGATCCCGTTATGACCTTGTTGCCGTTGAACGAGATGCAGTTATAGTTTCCCAGATTGCCGGTTTCGGTCCAGTTTCCGCTGAGAAGACATTTCGCGCCGAGCGATTCCGCCGCGTCTTCAATTATCAGCGCTCCGTGACTATCGCATATGGCCTTGATCTCATCCATCTTCGCCGGCGTACCGTACAGGTGCGCGACGACAACAAGCTTCACGTCCGGATACAGCTCGAACGCTTTTTCAAGCGCGTCCGGGTCCATGTTCCACGTGTCGCGCTCGGTATCGATGAACACGGCCTCGCCGTTTTCATAGGCAATCGGGTTCACGCTCGCGTCGAACGTCATATCGGACGCGAAAACCTTATGACCGCGCAGCGTTCCCTCGCCGGGAAGAGACTGTCCGTACAGCCTCTCGCCCGCGAGCTTCGTCGCGAGATGGAGCGACGCCGTTCCGGTGCTCAGCGCCACGGCGTATCTGCATCCTATGTAAGCAGCCATCTGCCGTTCTATTTCATTGATGTTTTTGCCGACGGTGGATACCCAGTTGGTGCGTATCGCCTCATCCACCCATGCCTGTTCCTCGCCGTGCATCGTCGGCGACGACAGCCAGACTTTGGTTTCGAACGGCTCTATACCGGCAAATCTTGGATCATTCAGAAAATCGTTCACGTTATTATCTCCGCTATTCTCATATTGGCAGCAACCCCATCCGGCTAACATATTCAGCGAAACAGCTGGAACTGCGTATATATTTCTCTTCTCGTTTCCGCTCCGGATATCATTTTGTTCAAATGGACCTTCGGGCGTTTTCCTTTGATTACCAGGATCATGTGCCTGATCCCGACGTAAAGCCATCCGATCGGCAAAAGTATCTTCACTTTTTTGCACACGGGCATTTCTTTGTACGCTTTTTCGGTCAGCACCTTGAGTACGACGGTGTTCGATCGCTCGACCGAGCCCGTGCTCTCCACGGTCATGAGCTTCGCTTCGTTTATCCTCTCGACGTCTTTTTTGCCGAAATTTCCGGATGCGAATATATCTTCTATCATAGCCTCGAGGAAATCAGGATCGTCGTCTTCCTCCGCCCATACCGCCTTCGGACAACCGAGATATCTTGTCGCGAGCTGTGTAAGCAGCTGGGCGAATCGCCAGAGACCTGCGGCTTTCAGTTTTTCTTCAAACAGGGCTCGGAATTCTTCGTCTTTCAGCTTTCCCGCGAATACCGCCCAGTCGCACAAATGCCTGAGCCCTATCCCGGTGTTGATCATATGTGTTGCGGTATGAAGCAGCAGTATCAGTCCGTGATGAAAAGGATCCGGAATCATGAACCGTTCGTCACGTATCTCATAAAGTACGGATCTTTCGATCATATCATCGAGATATTGCCGGCATATTTCGTATTTCTCCCCTTCCGGCAAGCCGTTTGGCTCCCAGTGCATTTCCAGGATCTCTTTTCCGCGGTGAAAAGCGATGTGCGAGTGATGTCTGCTGTTTTCTTTTGCGGAATACCCTTCTCCCGTCAGCAGTTTCTTAGTTTCTTCGAGTTTGTCTTTCGGAACAAGGAAATCGACGTCTCCCATGGAGCGCAGGAACGGATCTGGATAATAGGACGCGGACGCCATGCCTTTGATGATCACGTACGGCAGCCCGTGTTCGCTGAGAAGCTTATGCAGTTCTCCGTGCTGATGAGCGTTTCTCATGCTTGAAGCCAGATGGACGAAATATCCCGTCTTTGCCGTCTTGGACAATTCGTCAGGCAAATACGGCTCAACAACGGAAAATACTATGGGAAAAACCGTCTGCATCTCAGCTTCTTTCAGCAAAGAAGCCCAGTCGACCGATCTGTAATCGGACGGCTGTTTTTGAAACAGATGCGTTCCCAGACTATTCAAAAGCGCTTGCTGTGTTTCAGATATCATCCTCAGTTTGCTCCACGACGGTGTTCTTTTCCCCGTTTATCTTACGATCGCGGGGTTTTACAGGGCATAAAAACCTAGTGTACATTATTTTGTTTATATTATCACATAAAAAACTGTATTTCAAGTATTATATGTTAAAAATATGCGCAGATTAAGATATATATAAAAAACGCCCGGGGAGGGCGTTTTTTTTCGTGATCATTCCTGAGGCAGTTTCATGAAATAGAATCCCTGGCGTGGTTCGGTCGGGTGAGCGGCGCGCTCTTCGGTGAGCCGGGTTACGCGCGACCACGTTTCTTCGTCGAACAGCGCGGTTTTCGCCTTGATCTTTTCGTCGTTTGCGCCGCAGAACAGCTGGATCACCGGTACGAAATCGATATACTTTCCGGATCTTTTTTCACCCGGATCGATATCGTTCGCGGGTTCGCCGTAACCGAATTCGGTATAGACCGTCGCCGCGGTCAGTCTGTCGCCACGGTTCAGCTCGTATTTATCCGTCAGCTCGTCGGGAAAGCTGAGGAACAGCACCGCGTCGAGCTCGTCGGAATACGCGGAAACCACGAGCGGCTTTGCCGAATACACGATCGCCGGCTGCGTGTCCCCGAATTTCAGCACGTTGCTGAGCCACGAGAACATCATATCATAGTGGAATTTTTCGGAAAACGATCCGCAGATCAGCTTCCTGATCCGGTAAAATTTTTTGTACGACGCGCGTACGTTGCTTTGATTATCAGCACCCATTACAATATAACCTCCGTTGATTTGTATTTGATTATATCACCTGCCGGCAGAAAAGTCAATCGGTTATCAGTTTTTTTGCTAACCGTTATGTTTTTTTTCGTTTTATCAACGTCGGCGGCGTAACGGTACATCTTCGGTGCGTGTCAGATTCCGTGCCGTGAATATCATTCCCGCCGGGGAAGAAGTTGCAAATTCACACGTCCGGCACTTTACTGTCTGTCGTCGCCGTTTTCGCCTTCGGGCTTCGGCGCGTTTTTCGCGGACGCGCGTTTTTTCAGTATCAGCAGCACGGCCGCGCCGGCTCCGGCGCATATCAGCATACCGACGAATATCCCGGCGACGATAAACATCGCCGTTTTGCCGCCCCGATCTCCGGCGCCGGTGGTAACGTCGGGCTCCGTTCCCGGAGTATCATCCGCGCCGGTCGTGCCGGGCGCCGCGGTGCCGGATTCTCCGGTCTGCTCCGCGACGGTACTTTCCGGATCCTCGTCGGTCTGAGGTACGGAGGTATCCTCCGTGACCGGTGCGTCGGTCTGCGGTTCTGTCCATTCGGCGTACAAAAAGATCGTATCGCCCTCCGCGGTCATCTTCGCACCCGCGGCGAGCACGCCGACCGTCGTCAGGGAGGCGTCGGCGTATATCTCGACTCTCCAGCCGCCGAAAACGCGGCCTTCGGGCGGTATGAATTCAGGTTCGGGCAGCGTGAAGTCGCCTTTTTTGACGTAGCGCGGGTCCATCACGCCCTCTCCGTCGCCGCCGTCGATCATGACCTGCACGGTGTTCTCTTCCTTCCACACCGCCTGAAGCGTCGTGTTGCGGTCGATCACGACCGCTGCGCCTTCGGAGTCGTGATTGTATCTCGACATCGTCTCCGTCTCAAGCAGGCGCCAGCCCTCGAGCTCCATGCCGGCAGGCGGCGTCAGCGTGCATGACGGCAGAGTGTAGCTTTCGCCTTTTCTTATATACACGGACGGCATCTCGCCCTCCGCTCCGTTGCCGTCGAAATCGATCCTGACGTAGTCGGCGTCCGGCGCGACGTCGATCCCTATCGCGAAATCGTCGTCCGGCACGGTGAACGTCACGTCATATTCGTTGTTTTCATGACGTATGACGGTCACGCCCTCGGCGGTGTTCTGCTCGAGATAACGCAGAAAAACGCTTCTGACCTCGAATCCTTCCTTCGCCGTCACGACCGCGGATACCGCGGCGCCCGGCGTCAGCGAGACCGGCGAATCGAACGGCGCCTCCTCAAGTTCGAACGATTTTACGTAGTCG
>JAGDCE010000186.1 GCA_017958705.1 Clostridia bacterium | reverse complement strand
GCCTCGCCACCCCCAAACCCCCTGTTCCCCTCCCGTGAACCCCCACCGCTGTTCGCGGCGGGGAACCCCGGCTCCCACAAGTCGCGTGCACGACTTGAGGGGCCGCAATGCCGTGGGGGTCGGCGCCCACGACGACCCGCCGCTCTCCCTGTAGGGGTCGGCGCCTTCGACGACCCGTTGCTGAAAGCCCCGACGGATGTTGGGGGGATGGCGGGGGTAAGGGGGTGGATAAAGGGGGGAGGGGAACCCCCTTAAGTGCCGCAGGCGCACCGAACGTCGCGCAGCGACACCGACACTGTTCGCTCTTGCCTCTTACCTCTTACCTGAACCCCCTCCGCTCAACGTCTGAAGCCCCTGTCATTCCAAAAGCCCCGATACGGTAAAATATATGTGAACAATCAGGCGCACGACTTGACAATATAATACTTTTATGATATTATACATATAGTATAAAAAACGGCACCGTGACTGACGGAAAGCGGACAACCGCATGGGAGCGACGCCGTATAACGCCGACCGTCTGGGCACACTTGAACAACAGTCCGAGTGTGCCCTGTGTATTTTTCGGAGGAAATATGAAAAAAGCAGCGATAATAATGGGCAGCGACAGCGATATGCCCGTTGTGAAGAAAGCCACGGATATGTTCGATTCGCTCGGCGTTCCGTATGAGACGCACATCTATTCCGCGCACAGAACGCCCGAGTACGTTTCGCGCTTCGCTAAAAGCGCGCGTGAAAACGGCTTCGGCGTGATAATCGCAGCGGCCGGAATGGCGGCGCATCTCGCCGGTGCGATAGCGGCGAACACCACGCTTCCTGTTATAGGTATACCCTGCGCGTCGGGCGCCTTTGGCGGCTTTGACGCGCTTTTGTCTACAGTTCAGATGCCGACGGGCATCCCGGTGGCGACCGTAGCCGTCGGCGGAGGTGCGAACGCGGCTCTGCTCGCGGCGCAGATCCTCGCGACGGAGGACGCGGAGCTTGCCGGCAAACTCGACGCAAAAAGGATCAAGGACGCGGAAGCGGTGCTCGCGAAGGACGCGGCGCTTTCGGAATGACAAGGAGATAATATGGGCGGCTATTTTGGCATCACATCAAAAAGAGACTGCATGTACGACGTGTTCTTCGGCGTCGACTATCACTCGCATTTAGGTACGAAGCACGGCGGACTCGCCGCGTACGACGCGGAGATCGGACTTCAGAGGAAGATCCACAGCATAGGGAATTCGCCTTTCCGCACGAAATTCGAAAACATCTTTTCGGAGATGAAAGGCACGGCGGCGATAGGCTGCATAAGCGACACTTATCCTCAGCCGCTGCTTCTGCGCTCTAAATTCGGAAGCTACGCAATTTGCGTGACCGGCGTCATACACAACATGGACGACCTGATCAAAAGCTACCTTGAGGTCACCGGCGCGCATTTCGACGCGATGACCGGAGGAAAGGTCAACGGAGTCGAGCTGTTCGCCGCGCTTATGGACCACAAGGACACGTTCGCGGAGGGCATCAGATACGCGCAGAACCTTATCGAAGGCACCGCCTCGGTGATTATACTGCGCGACGACGGCACGATAATCGCCGCGCGCGATAAATTCGGTCGTCTGCCGATGCAGATCGGCAAAAGAGACGACGGCTTCGCCGTGTCGTTCGAGGATTTCGCGTACCTCAAGCTCGGGTTCACGCCGTACCGCGAACTCGGCCCGGGCGAGATCGTGCAGATAACGCCCGACGCCGTCATAAGACTCGCGGAGCCGGGGAAGAAAAAACGCATCTGCTCGTTTTTATGGAGCTATTACGGCTACCCGACTTCGACGTACGAGGGCGTTAACGTCGAGGCGATGAGATACCGCAACGGCGAGATCATGGCCGAAGCCGATATAAAGAGCAAAAACGCGGAGAACGTTGATTACGTCGGCGGCGTTCCGGATTCCGGCACGCCGCACGCGATAGGCTACGCCAACAGGAGCCGCGCGCCGTTCGCGCGTGCGTTCATCAAATACACGCCCACCTGGTCGCGCAGCTTCATGCCGGCGAATCAGACGGACCGGGACAAGATAGCGAAAATGAAGCAGATCCCCGTCCACGCGCTTATAACGGACAAAGAGCTTCTGTTCGTCGACGACTCGATAGTCCGCGGAACGCAGCTCAAAGAGACCGTCGAATTTCTGTACGAGAACGGCGCGAAAGCGGTGCATATGCGCTCCGCCTGTCCGCCTATAATGTACGGCTGCAAATTCCTTAATTTCTCACGCGCGACATCGGACATGGAGCTTATCGCCCGCCGCGTGATCGTGGAGCTTGAAGGCGAAGGCGGATTCGATCATCTCGACGAATACAGAGACGGCAAAAGCGAGCGCGGAAAAGCGCTGCGCCGCGCGATATGCGAAAAATTCAATTTCGCGTCGCTTGAATTTCAGACGCTTGAAGGCATAGTCGAAGCGATAGGGCTCGACAAGTCGGAGCTCTGCACTTACTGCTGGGACGGGGAGGAATAAAAAATGATCGAAAATTCAAGATCCGAGGCTTACGCCGCGTCGGGCGTCGACATAACGGCCGGTTACCGCGCGGTAGAGCTCATGAAATCGCATATAGCGAGAACGAACGTACCGGGCGTCGTTTCCGGCATCGGCGGCTTCGGCGGCCTGTTCGAGCTCGATCTGACCGGGATCAACAAACCCGTGCTCGTTTCCGGCACTGACGGCGTCGGGACGAAATTGAAGCTCGCGTTTTTAGCGGACAAGCACGATACCGTCGGGGTAGACTGCGTCGCAATGTGCGTAAACGACGTTATATGCTGCGGCGCTAAGCCTTTGTTCTTCCTTGATTACATCGCCTGCGGCAAAAACGTCCCCGAACGCATAGCCGATATCGTCAAAGGCGTCTGCGACGGCTGTGTACAGTCCGGCGCGGCGCTGATAGGCGGCGAGACGGCGGAGATGCCCGGCTTTTACCCCGAGGACGAATACGATCTCGCCGGATACTGCACCGGCGTCGTAGACAAGGATAAAATAATCGACAATAAAAAAATGAGACCCGGCGACGTCGTCATCGCCCTGCCGTCGAGCGGCGTGCATTCAAACGGCTTTTCGCTCGTGCGCAGAGTTTTCGACGTCGAACACGCCGACATAAAATCGCCGGTGCCCGAATTGAGCGGCAAAAGCATACTCGAGACGCTTCTGACGCCGACGAAGATTTACGTCAAACCGATCCTGAAGCTGCTCGAATCGGTCGACGTCCGCGGCATCTCGCACATCACCGGCGGCGGATTCTACGAAAACATCCCGAGAAGCGTTCCGGACGGGCTCGGCGTCGTGATAAAAGAAGCGGACGTGAAGGTCCTGCCGATATTCGATCTTATCGAGAAGAAAGGCGGCATCAGCCGCCGCGATATGTTCAACACGTTCAACATGGGCGTCGGTATGGACGTCATCGTCCCCGCGGATCAGGCGGACGAGGCGCTTCACATACTGAAAGACTGCGGCGAGGACGCGTACGTCGTCGGCGTCGTGGAAGAAAGCGGGAGCAAGATATGTCTTATCTGAAAAAAGTGCTTTCCGGCGTCTGCGCCGGCATACTGATCAGCATAGGCGGTTCGGTGTTTCTGGCGTGCGACAACAAATACGTCGGCGCCGTGATGTTCACCGTTGCACTTTTGTGCATCTGCCTCAAAGGTTATTCGCTTTACACCGGCAGAATCGGGTTCATTGTCGAAACTCACGACAAAGAGTATTTCGGCGGTCTGACGCTCGGTCTGCTCGGCAACGCCGCAGGAACGATAGGCTGCGGTTACGCCATACGTCTTGCTTTGCCGAAGCTCGGCGAGGCGGCGGCGACGCTGTGTAACGGCAAGCTCGATCAGACGTTTGTTCAAACACTTATCCGCGGCATATTCTGCGGCGTGCTTATGTATCTGGCGGTCAGCATCTACAAAGAGAAAAACAACGTCATAGGCGTTATCTTCTGCATACCCGTGTTCATTTTAGCGGGCTTCGAGCACTCGATAGCCGACCTGTTCTACTTCGCCGCGTCGGGCATAGTCTCTCTTAAAGCTTTCGGTTTTATCTGGACTGTCATCTTAGGCAACAGTATCGGCGCGATTATCTTACCGCTTCTTATGATGAAATTCAAAAGGGCAAAATAAATGGC
>JAGDCE010000185.1 GCA_017958705.1 Clostridia bacterium | reverse complement strand
TCCTTCTTCTCGCCGTAGGCGATGAAAACATCTTTTATGTATTTTCCAGTGCTGCCGTCAGCGGCGCTGACGGACACGGCAAGGGTTGTGAACGTCATTACCACCGCCAGAAAACACGACAATAGTTTTGTAAAAATCGAGTTTTTCATTTGTTCTTACTCCTTTTATATAAAATATTGATTTTTAACGTTAGACGTTCAGCCGGTCTGCTTGAGGATACCGAACGTGCTTTCACGGCTGTAATAACCGAATTCCGGCAGCTTGCCGTTTTCGCGGATCACGTAATTCGTTTTCGCAAGAGCGCGGTCAACGTACATATAGACGCGATTGTCGGAGCCTGCCCAGGCGTTTCCGTTCATACCGGGAATCGCGCCTTTGTTGAGCGAATAGCGTGAAGCGCCTTCGCCGGTGAGCTTCCAGTTCATAGGCGAGCCGGATACGCCAAGCACACATTCCCAAACGGGATCGCTGTACGCGGAAGCATCGAACTTCTTTGCCGAGTAATAAGATCTCTCAAATACGTCGGCAAGGTCTTCCGTCGTCGCAAATCTCGGGGAAATATCGCCGTAGGTAAATGCGATATTTGTGATCGGTGTGACCTGCGATTCCGCCGACTTGTCCCTGTAGAAGTCCGCCGTGGTGTAATAGAGGTAAAGTCCCGGTCCGCCGTTGCCCTCGTTGAGGGAAACGACCTCGGCGCCGGATTTCAGGTTGTGCTTCACAAGCTTATACGGCACGCCGCTGCCCTTTGAATCCTCAAACTCTTTGTAAACCTTAACCTTTTTGTTATTTTCGTCTTTCTCCTCTACCTGCATATATCCGCCTTCTGTACGGATCTGATCGGCGGGATCGTCGCCGGAATAAAGGAATACGTCACGGATGGCGTTCTTCTTCGTACTGGTGCGCCGGTATCCGATGGCGATCCATTTATCGGAGAAGGAGTTGTAGTTGCAGTTGACGTCGATCGCGGCGTAGGCGTTGGTGGTACCGATCATATCGATGAACGCCTCTTCCTTCGTATTGCCGACGCCTATATAGAGCGCCTCGTAATACGGAAGCGAAGCGCGGTCATATCCCAGATGGATATACTTGTATTCGTCCGAGCGCATACGGAGCTGACCGAACTGCGGAAGTGCGTTGTCGATACGGTCCGATTCGGACACGGAGAACGACGTGTTGTATCCGTTGATGAAGATATCGTCGCTCACGTGCAGTCCGGTGACCGGCGCCTGATAGGCGGCTGTGCCGGTGTTGGTGGAATAATAGATGAAATAATTGCCTTCTGCAGATTTGACCGGACCGCCTGCGCGGATACATTTGGTAGAACCTGCGTTCAGCTCCTGGGGCGCGACGTCCTTGTCGGTGTAATACTTCAAAAGCCCGTACGCCGCGTTGGTTTTGCTTGAACCTCTGATGACGCCGATATAAGCGCACTTCTGATCAGCTTCGTATTCGTCCGTCGATTTATCATTCACAAAACCGTGACCGTCCCAACGGTAGTACGCCGCTTCGCTGCCGCGCACCCACACGCCGTTCTTCAGGCTGTTTACGTTTGTATCATTTATATGAAGCTCATACCACGGATGCTCCGATGAAAGATCCACCGGGATGATCTCGTCGAACTGAGTGAACAGCGGACGATAGTCGATATCGCTGTTCTGCGCGGCGAGGTTCGGCCACAGACTTGCGGCATTGGAGTAAAGGTTGCTGATCGCCGTTTCGGGGTTTCTGCCAACGCCGCAAACGACTGCTATTACGTATTTCTTTGCGCTGTATTCATGGTTGACAGATTTGGTAACGGCGGCTGTGACCTTGCCTTTTTCGTCCTTCACCTCATCCACGTCCGTCTTTTTCTCTCCTGTGACCTTTTTCAGATAAAGGTATAGATATTTTGATCCCTTGTTCACGGTATCGAGCGCAAGATTCATCGGATGATCGTAGTCTCCCGGCGTGCGCAGATCGGTGAGCGGTACGTAGCCGGATACCTCGCCCGGATTCGCGCCGGTGCGGAAGACGATATCCCCTTCCTTCAGTGCGGGGATACCCTGGCGCGGACCGGAGGTCAAAAGATATCTTGAAAGGATCTCGGTCTCATCACCGGTCATCCAGTCGAGGTCGGATTTCTGTTTTGCTTCATAATTGGTATAAAGCGGGAAGACCATCGACTGAGGGTTAAAATACCCCGCCGTGATGCCCGCAGACATGATCGGGCTACCCTGGATGCTGACGTTGCACGCCTGGAACGTCCCCGCCGCCGTTTTCATACCGGTGTTTTTGATCTGGCTCATGCTTTCGGTATAAGAGGTGATAAGCCCCGCGACGCCGGTGATGGCGCGATATGGGTTGTAGGTGTAGGAAACGCCGAAGTACATCGCGGTATGGTAGATCATTTTTTCATTTTCGCGGGAAAGGCGGTCAAATATTTTTCCGGTGGTACTCTTGAAGCCCGCACTGTGGATCATACCGCCGTCGGTATCAGCCACCACGATGGAGCCGAAGACCGCGGTGCCTTTGTCCGATTTCCCCTGAACGCTGTGCAGCGTGTGTACCTGGTCGAAGTTGTAGGTATCCACCGGGTAACCGCCCACGTCGCGCCAGACCGTTGCCATAGTCATCTCTCCGGCTTCATCCGACATCACGCGGAAGGGAACGCCGTTTTCGGTAAGTAGTTCAAAACCGTTTTCGCGGGCAAAGGTCTGCATAAACTCGTAGTTTTGACCGAAGCGGCTGTCGCCGGTTTCACTGTTTCCGGCAAGGAAGTAGGAAAAGCCGCCTATATATCTTTGAGCGTCGTTTCCTTCCGCATCCTTTGACAGGAACTGTTCCTTCGGCTGGAAGTACAGATAGACGCCGTTTGACGGGTCGTCTTGACTGATAAAATCCTGAGATTTCTGTTTATCCCCGTTTCTGTACGTTGTCCAGCCGCCCGCGTCGGCAAGATACTCGTACACGTCGTACTTTCCGGCGGAAGCGATGTTGTCGCTCCATTTTGCGCCGAAATCCACGGCGTCGCCGCCGCTGAAGAGACAGACGGGTTCAAGTCCGCTGCCCATCTCCTGACGTTTATACTGGACCGACAGGGTGACGATGGGCGTTCCGGCGGACGGGGACGTCGTCGCGTAAAGAGCCAAGCCGTCCGGCGTCAGCTCCGTACCGTCGCTGCCGCGCTTGCCGTAGCTTGCGTCTCCGAACACGATCGTATCGGCGCCGTTGTTGGCAACGCGAATATCCGTCAGGGCTGCGTCAGCGCCGCCGAGCTGATAGCCGATATAAGTGTAACCCTCATACGGCGTAAGATTGACTTCGATCGGTACGAAGTTAGCTTTTTTCAGAAGGTTGATCGCGTCGTTCTGCTTTTCGTGATGCACGAGTCTGATGTTTGTGATATACGTCCCGTCGTCGTCGGTGATCCTGCCGGACGTTTTGCTTGTGTCTTCACCCGGGAAGAAGACGTAAAGCGGCGATCCCTTTTGATCCCAGACCTCAATATCGTTGACGTCAACACAGGTGGCGCCGGTGATTAGTTTCAGCGGCTGATATCCTTCCGGGGCCAGATACTGTCCGCTCGTCACAAACGGCTCTTTACCGGGTATGATCTCTATCGGATCGCCCGCCGCCGGCGCTTTGCTGTAATACAGCGCCAGCCACCGGTCATATATGCCCTGGTAACCGGTCAGCTCCGCGTGATCGGCGGACAATTGCTCGGTATGCATAAGGGGCATCGGGGACTCATCATCACTGAACACGCTTTCAGACGCATTGCTCGTAACAGAATCGTAGCGCACCTGATATGAGCCGTTTTCATTCAGACGGGCGTCAAAAACTACGTCCGGGATATCGTCGTAATCGATAGGATCCGGTTGATCAAGCACACCGGTCCATTGCAGGATGGAATAGATCAGCATAACGATGCCGACGACAATAGCAAGGATGTTGAGTATCTGAAGGGCGCATACCACGACGCCTAAGGCGTAGGTGGCGAAGAAAGACGCCATTTCAGTGATAAGGAACGTGCCCGCCTTGGCGATCAGTCCCATACCGACTGACCAGAGAGATGATCCGGCAATCGCGCCGACGATCATCACGAATCCGCCGATACCAAGCGTGCATACGTCGATGACGATCAGCGCCTGGTTGAGGTTGCTGTGCGCCTTTTTCTCAGCGTCATTCTGGGACGTCTGCAGGTCGAGACCGGCAGCAGCGGCTTCCTTGGTGGCGTCGGTCTGTACGACCTTTTTGCTGTAAATCGAGGTGTCTAATCCCTCCCAGATATACAGCCTGCCGTCCGAATAGCCACAGTCCTTCAGTTTCTGTCCGGCTTCCCTGAGCGTCTTATCACGTTTGGAGAGGTAATCGGTCGATTGATAGAGCCCTTTGACAATGGTGCTGAATCCGCCGAGGGAAATTGCTGCGCGCTGCGCCGGTGAAAGAGCGTAAACTATGGGATACAAGACGGAGAGATGATCTTCCAGCGTTTCGTCGCCTGCAAGCTCCATGATGTACTCTGCAAGCGTAAGATCCTTCTCGTAAGTCTTTATCTGTTTTTCTGTTTCTGAAGATTCTTCCGAATCTTCTTCCGATTCTTCCTCGTAAAGAAGATCGGCGTTGTTGACGACGACCTCGCCTTTTTTCTGATAGATGAAAGCGTCGAGAAGCGAATAGATAGTCAGCGCTTCGTTTAATTCCGGAAAGCGGCAATCCAGCCCGGCTTGATCGAACTTATCCATGGCGTTTTCTTCGGTCGCGCCTTCAAGCTCCGAATAACCGAGCGTCTCACCGTAGGTATCAAGACGGTACTTTGCTTCCGTATAGGTCTCGCGGAAGCTCTTTATAACTTTGGCAAGTTTCTTTGCGCCGTCCTGACAGAGGGAGTCGTACATATTCTTCGTTTCCGAAGTGCCGTTTACATATTCGCTGAGTACTTCGCTTGACTTCGCACGGTCTACCCAGGTCGAACCGTCCTCTTTGTAGTCGGACGTGGCGATGCAAAGCAGGTCGATGATCTTGTTGAGTATCGTCGCATTGCCTCTCTGAAGGAACTTTTCAAAGAACGTGATATCCGTCTCATTGATAAGATAGTAGCCCAGTTGGTTTTTGAGATCGTCGTGCGGTTTGCTTTCGTCAACGTAGAAGAGGTTGAGCAGATCGTACGCCATTATCGCGTTCGGGCTGCCCACCTTGTATTTCATATCGAGCTCGCGTACAAGAGTCATCATCTGCCCGGCTTCATTTCTGAAATCCTCCACGTGGTCGTTGAGAAACTTCTCGTAGTCAATCTCTTCAAAATGGGTATATTTCATATCGAGCAGTGTGAGATCCGTAATGGCGTTATTCGGGTTTTCCGTGGTCTTATAGCCCAAATAAATGCCCATAGAGATATCCTTGGACCCGTTTTCCATGATCGCCCTCGAACCGACGGAAACGGTGGTCGGCGCGCCCTCGTTCAGGTTGGTGGGACAGAAGATGTATCCTTCGTTCTCGCAGGCGGAGCGTGCGGTTTCCTCCGTTATACCGTAAAACATCTTGACTTCTTTCAGGTATAGTTTCGAAAGTCTGATATCCTCGCCGGCTGCTGCCGATACGATCCGGAACGGCTCGCTTGTAACAAACAAAGCTATCACGAGCGCAATTGCGATGATCGTGCTGATATGTCTTTTGATCAACCGCATTGTTCTTCTCCTTTCCGTCTCGTGCGATTATCTACGATTCCCGCCGGGATCGCGGCGAGTATCAGTATTACACCGATGATGATCACCGTTTTCCCTTCGGAGAAGACAGACGCACGAAGCTCTGTGTTTACGGTCTGCGTTTCCGTCAACTCCAGTTTTCCGTAGTCGACGCGGAAATACTGATTCATCTGATACTCGCT
>JAGDCE010000184.1 GCA_017958705.1 Clostridia bacterium | reverse complement strand
GAACGTACGAGCACGGACGGGACCGTCATCGGATCGAGTCCGAGCTCTTTTATTTTTCTCACTATCACTTCTCCGGTATTCTTCTCGTATTCTCCCGCGACCTCGCCGTCCGTCATTTCGTCGGTGCACGGCACCTCGCCGTAAAAATAATCGGCGTGCGTCGTTCCGTAAGCCTTTATACCGCGGCCGCACTGCGCGAACGCCGTCGCGTATTCGGAATGCGTGTGTACTATGCCGCCGATCTCCGGAAACGCGCGGTAAAGCACGAGATGCGTCGGCAGATCCGACGACGGGCGAAGTTTTCCGTAAACACGCTCGCCGTCAGGCGTAACGCATACTATGTCGTCCGCCGTCATCGTCTCGTACGGTACGCCGGACGGTTTGATCAGCACGAGCCCCGTCTCCCGGTCGAGCGCCGATACGTTGCCCCACGTGAATTTCACGAGCCCGTATTCCTTTAATTTCAGATTTGCTTCAAAAACCTCTTTTATCTTATCCTGCGACGGTCTCATCCGTTTGCCTCCTCAAGAAATTTTCCGTATTTTTCGCGGTACACCGCGTTTGCCGCAGGATCCGGCTCGTAAACGGCTCCGTCTCCCGTCATGCTCTTCGCCGCCGTCTGCAGATCCGGATATATACCGGCGCATACCGCGGCGCATACCGCGGCGCCGAGCGCGCCGAGCTCTTTTGCCGACGACGTTCTGAGCCTTACCCCCAGCACGTCCGCAAACATCTGCGTCCAGACGGCGGACGAACAGACGCCGCCGCCCATAAGGACGGTTTCGGGTGCGTCCCTGTGCGCGCAAAGCGCGTCGAAATGCAGTTTGTGAGAAAACGCCACGCCCTCGAAAACGGCGCGGAGTATGTCGGCGCGCGTATGAGCGCGCGTAAGTCCGGAAAGAGCCGCCGTTTTCGCCTTTGAATTCGTACCGTACAGGTACGGAGTGAAGATAACGCCGTTATAAGGGCATTCCTTCACGAGCATATCGGCTTCCTTATACGGCATACCGCCGAACACCGTGCCGATGAAGAAATCGAGGTTTCCGGCTGACGTCGGGCTCGACTGCTCTATAAGATATCTGCCGGGCAGCGCGAAAAGCGAATTGCGCGTGCCGTCGTCTGCGATGACGGGCGACGCCGAAATATATTCGTTTATGCTCCACGTGCCGGTTATGACGCATATATCGCCGGGTACGGCGGCAGACAGCGCCACGGCGCACGCGTCTATATCGAACATACCGCCGGATACCGGCGTGCCTTTTTCAAGTCCGCAAAGCTGTGCCGCCTCCGCCGTGATAAAGCCGCAGAGGTCCGCGCTGTGAACGGCGGGCGGTATCGCGCCGTATATCTCGCTTATGCCGAAAATATCCGTGATCTTCGGGTCGAAGCGCTGATTTATAAGATCCATAAGCCCCGCGCCCGAATAGTCCGTGACCTCGGCGTACGCCTCTCCGGTAAGAAGGAATCTTATGTAATCCTTCGCCTCGAAAACTCTGCCGATCCTTTTATACGCGTCGGGCTCGTTTTCCTTCAGCCATCTCAGCAGTACGGGAGGGAGCGGCGCGTCCGCGTCCTGGAGCGTAAGCTTTTTTGCGCGGTCGGACGTACCGTCGCGCTTCCATCTTTCAGATATCTCCCCGCCGCGTCTGTCGGACGAGAGTATGCCGCAAAAAACCGGTTCTCCGCTTTTGTCGGTAACGTAAAGCCCTTTTCCGTGTCCGCTTATGCCGACGCACGCAACGTCGGACGGCGCTATCCCGCTTTCCGCCACCGCTCCGCGAATGACCGACATAACGGTTTTTTTCAGCCTTACGGGGTCTATCTCGCATTTCCCGTCTGCCGAAAAGGCGACGTCGGTCTTCTCCGAGTAAACGCTGACCTGCCTGCCGTCGCTGCCGAACACCGCCGCTTTCGTGACGGTGCCGCCGTAGTCGATACCGAGAAGATATTTATCCATTATCGTTTTCCTCCGCAAATCTTTCTTTTTTTCTGTATTCTGACGGCGAAACGCCGTATTTCGCCTTGAACCTCCGCGCGAAATATATGGGATCGGAATAACCGACCTTGTACGCGACCTCGGAGATCATATCGTTCGTCGCCGACAGAAGCTGTCTGCTTCTGCCGAGCCGCATATTCTCAAGATATTCGTGCGGGGTCTGCCCCGTCTCCGCCGAGAACAGGCGGCGCAGATAATCCGGCGCCATCGGTATGAACGAGAAGGAATCCTTGAGCGTCAGATTCGGATCCGTGTAATTGCCGCGGATGAATTTCAGCATACGGCTTACGTAAGGGTTCACGTCCCTTGATCTGATTATATACTGTGCGAAATGTATTATAAGTTCGAATATGCTCTCCGCCGCTTCGGATATGACGACGCTGTGCTCGTACTCCTTCAGAAGCATGTTGAAAAGCGGGCGCATATGTTCGGGAAAGCGGACGATCGTCCCCTCCGTGAGCACGTCGCAGCTTCGGTCGAAATCGCAGAGTATCGCGATCACGTTTATTCCCGTATCAGACCGCTCCTCGTGGCTGACGTTCGGCGGTATCACTATCATTTCGCCGCCCCGCACCGTGTAATCGACGCCGCCGATCCTGACCGTAACGGACCCGTTCAGATAATACAGCAGTTCGGTTTTGTTCTGTTTATTCTCCGGCGAATATAGCCAGTTCTCTTCAAATTTGATGCAGTGATAAAATCGCATCCGGATGCTCCCTTCGTAAAAATGCCGTAAATGGCGCTGTTATATATGAGAAAAATGTAATATTTTACAAAAAACAGCTTCCTTGATATCAATGATACACACTCGCTTTAACTTGTTATGAAGGATATGTTAATATCTGTTCATATATCGGTTTTGTATCATATTATACGCCGTTTTTTGCATAGACAAAGAAGCGCCTGAGCCTTATAATGTAATCGG
>JAGDCE010000183.1 GCA_017958705.1 Clostridia bacterium | reverse complement strand
TCGTCTTAACCCTTCCGATACAGGAATGGTTTTTTATTCAGCTAAATTGCTCGCTTACGCTCGCAGCTAAATTATTTGCCTTACGGCAAACAGCTAAATTGAAAACCTGCGGTTTTCAGCTAAATTAAATTCGCCTCAATTAGCTCGGCGAATAGGGGTTCCCCGCCGCGAACTGGAGAGCGGTGGGGGTTCCCGTAGCCGAATTTAGCTTGCGAAGCAATTTAGCTGACCGAAGGTCAATTTAGCTCGCCGCTCGCGGCGAATTTAGCTGCGGTGTACTTCCTTACGAAGTACACCGCCACCGCACCGCTTTTTGTT
This sequence comes from Clostridia bacterium, assembly GCA_017958705.1. Classification (GTDB taxonomy): domain Bacteria; phylum Bacillota; class Clostridia; order Oscillospirales; family CAG-272; genus UBA1248. The sequence goes on along the minus strand of JAGDCE010000183.1, from coordinate 2,610 downwards.
TTTACGATTTGTTTTCGGCCCTTACCGTCGCAACGTTTTTCTGATGCTCGGAAAGCGTTCTGCCGTAAAGCATCTCGCCGTTTGAGCGCGATACGAAGTAATAGAAATCCGTTTCCGCCGGATACATCGCCGTGAAGATCGACGCCCAGCCGGGGTTGCAGATCGCTCCGGGCGGCAGACCGTCGTAAACGTAGGTGTTGTACGGGTTGTCGTAGTGCAGATCCTCATCCGTTATATCGGTCTTGTGCGTGCCCATGGCGTAAAGCACCGTCGAGTCGCATTCGAGCTTCGGATATTTCCCGCTGTTTTTCAGTCTGTTGTGGATCACGCTCGATACGTTTTCCATGTCGCTGTTGAAATACGCCTCGCGCTGGATTATCGACGCTATCGAGATATAATCGTCAAGTGTGAATCCCGACGCGTCGACGAACCTGTACATCTCGGAAGACATCTTCGAATCGAACGCCGCGAGCAGTTTGTTCACGATCTGCGTCTCCTCCCAGTCGGAGTAGAAGTAATACGTGTCGGGGAACAGATATCCTTCGAGCCTGTATTTTCTGTTCGGGTTTGCGGGCATTGCGTCGAGGCGTTTGATGAATTCGTAATTATATTCGCCGTTCTGTATCGCGTCGATAAAGCCCTCGCGTGTCCCTATCTCCTCGCTGATGAACAGGTCGATTATCTCGTCGACCGTGTAGCCCTCGGGGATCGTTATCGTGACGATGCGGCGCTCCGGCGTCTGCTCTAAGAACATCTTTATGAGACTGTCGTAATTCTGCTGTGACGACGCCGTATACGTGCCGGGGATGAAGACCTCTCCGTCGTCGAGCTTGAGTCTCGCGTACAGACGGAATATCGTCGGATATCTTATAATCCCCTTTTCGTAAAGCTCGTCCGACACGTCGATGACCGTGGGACTGGCGCCGAGATCTATTTCCGCGGTGCGCTCGGCCTTTTTCAGCGCGAACACGTCGTTTCCTATCGACAGTATGAAATACGACAGCACCGCCGAGGCGATGAGCACGAGCGTTATATACATGACGGCGATCGTCACGCTGTATATCGCGCTGTGTCCCTTGACCTTCAGCTCGCGCCCCGTCTCGTCGATCGGCTTCTTTTTGCCGGTGCGCGTCACGGGGACGTCATTGTTCGTTTTTTTGATTTCAGCCATTTTAAGAGGTCCTTTCTTACTGCCTTATCTTCATGATACCGGCGATGAAAGCGAAGCCGATACAGAGGACAAAGCCGGGTGAGACGACGGAGATCAGCAGAGCGCGCAGACGCTCCGTGAGCTTCGGATATTCACCGTTTTCCGATTCCGGTATCGTCTGCGCGTACAGCTCCAGCAGGCGCTGAGCGCGCGACAGCGAGAAGAACAGGAACAGCAGCAGAAGCGACGCGAAAACGAATATGAACGGTATCAGGCTGTCGGCCTTTTCCGCCGCGTCGTTCAGTATCCTGTACGAGAAAACGGAGAGCAGATTGTATATGAAGTGCACGATCATTGAAACGAAGATCGAGCGCGTCACCTCGTAAACGAGCGCGAGCACTACACCGCAGGTGAAATAAGTGAAGAATCCCGACAGCGAAAAGTGCATAAGCGCAAAGAGCACGGACGAGAGGAGCACCGCGCCGGGTATGCCGAATTTACGGTATTCGCCGTAAATGACGGAGCGGAACGTGATCTCCTCGAAGATCGCCGGCAGAAGACAGTATATCACGACGACGTACAGGATCCCGGGCAGAGAGATCTGCGAAAGATCTACGGAAAAACCGCCGGCGTCTGCGCGCGAGTCGAGCCCCATGAGCACCGCCGCGGAAAACATCGTGATCGCGGCGCAGACGGCGAGGATCAGACCGGACGCGCGGAAAGGCGCGACGCCGAGCTCGCGGTAGTTTATCGGTCCCTGTATGCGTTTGTATATTATCGCCGGTATGACGAATATCATCAGCTGGACAACGAGCATGATGAGAAATCTGTTCACCGAATATTCCTCGCCGGTCTTGATATAAGACGACAGGAACACGAACAGATATATGAAAAAGCAGAATACGGGCGTTATATGGTATCCTTTAAGCTTGAACTTCGTCAATTGTAAGAATACCCCCTTCCGTGATTATCACGTCTGTTCTCAGATCGTATTTGCCGTGCGGCACGCGATCGGCAATAAGGCAAGAAAACGTCACCGCGGCGCGGCTGCCGCCGAAAACCGACAGAAACCTGTCGTAATATCCGCCGCCGTAGCCTATCCTGTAGCCCGAACGGTCGACCGCGACCGCGGGCACGAGGCAGACGGAACAGCACGGCTGCGACAGATCGAATTCCGGGCAGTCCTCGCCCGGCTCCGGTATGCCGTAGTGACCGGAGACGAGGTCCGCCGGGCTTTTGACGAAGCGGAACACCATATTTTTTGTCTGCGGTATACAGCACGGATATGCTACGCGCTTGCCGTCGGACAACGCTTTTACGGCTATCTTTGACAGATCCGGCTCATCCGGCAGCGCCGCGTAAAGCAGCACCGTGTCGTAATATTTATATGAGGCGCACCCGGTGAAGTTCGAGCAGATCATCCGCTCGTAACGTTTTTTTGTCTCTTCCGGAATGCTTCG
>JAGDCE010000182.1 GCA_017958705.1 Clostridia bacterium | reverse complement strand
TCTTTACCGTTTGTCGGTTTGGACCTTTTGACGACGGGTCGTCGTTAGGGGTTCCCCGTTGCGAACCGGAGAGCAACGGGGGTTCACGTAAGCCCCCGCCCTACGGAGAAGGCGGTAAGCGGGTCGTCGAGGGCGCCGACCCCTACGGTCTTTCTCGGTGAAGCCATATTGAACGCGACGCTATGCGGCGCGTATCTCTATCGAATTTTGCGACAGCAAAATATATCGAGCATCGGCGGGATCGGTGTTCGCCTCATCCGTCGCTTCGCGACACCTTCCGCAACGGGTGGAAGGAATTATACCTTTACCCGTTATTCACGGTGAGGCGGATCAGGAAGTCCGTGTCGTCGTCGGAGGCCGCGCGGCATCTGACCGACGCGCCGCACTTTTTGCATTTATAGTTTATCACGAAGCCTTTGCGCGGATCGGGCTCGGCGCTGACCGGCACGAGCAGACCTCCGCAGTCATTGGCGCGATCGCCCGGGTCGATATCGACGTGAAGCGAGCAGAGGCAGACGCGGCAGTGATCCCGCGAGGAATACGAAAGCGGCGGCACCTCGGCGCCGCAGTTGCGGCACACGAAGCCGCTGTCATTTTTTGTAAATCTCTTTTTCTGCATAAGTCCTGCCACCTCCGCGCATAATAGGCGAAAAGAAAGGGTGATACAAATGAAAAAAATCTTTATTATAATCCCGGCGGTCCTGTTCGCGTCGGCGTTGTGCGTATTCTGCGCGGCGCAGGGCTCTGTCAATAACAACAACGAGCTCGGCGCACCGGCTGACGGCGAAACGCAGTACGCGGCGGGCGAGACCGGCTCCGGCGTGACCGCCGCCGACGGCTCCGCAATGACCGATCCCGTCACCGGTACGGTTGCCGATCCGGTCACGGATCAGGCGACCGGCACTGCGGGAAAGACCACGGACGCGCCGTCGGAGACGACCGGCGATATGACGACCGGCGTCTGCGTCACGGACGGCGTAAGTACCGGAAAATGCGTGCTCGCCGCAGTCGCGTCGGCGGGCACCGCGGCGGTATTGACCGGCGTCACGATGAGGCTTTTGTCAAAAAAGCGCGCCGCCTGACGCCAAAACTCCTCCCCTTTGCCGGGGAGGTTTTTCATTGCGCCTGAGTCTGCGTCAGTTTGTGATCGAGCAGCGGGATATCGGAGAACACCGGCGAAAAATCGCTGTATTCTATTTCTCCGTACCGTTTTCCGTATATTTCGGTCTTTTTGTTCTCGATTATCGACGAGTCCATGTCGGTGAAGAACACCCCGGATACCTCCGAGCTCCACGCGCCGGGCTGCAGCGGGTATTTTTTCATTATCACGAGCCCGTAAGACGTTTCGTTGAGCGTTACCTCGCCGATCTTCGAGGTTATCGCGGCGGTAAGATACACGGTATCGAGCGACGACGAAGCGGTGATGAAATATCCGTCCGTGTACGCGGACATGCTCGTATCCTCGCCGTACTCCTCTATCAGCGCCTCGAAATCCTCGCCCGCGGCGGCGCGCTCGTAAAGCGACTGCGCGAGGTTTTGTTTTTCGGCTTTTTCCTCCCCGGTCAGCTCTTCCGTCACGTATCTGCCGGTGTAGATATCCATTTTCGGCTCGCCGTTATCGTCGAGCACGTATTTATACGAATTATTTATGATTATGTGCTTGACTCTGTGGTAATTGTCCTGATAATACGTCTCGCGCTCGGCGTCTGTCACGGCGTACGTGCCGCCGTCGCCGAAGAGCCTGTCCGCGACGATCATCGCGCGCGCCTCGAACTCAAGTATGCGGCGCAGCGTGTTTATATTGCAGCCGACGCCGGCGAGGATGCCGTTAAGCTCCGCGCGGGAACCCGCCGCCGATATGTCGTCGGACAGAAATTCTTCCACGGTGCCCGATAACAGCGCCTTCGTATCCGCGTCGTCTCCAAAGCCTTTTTCGTCGTAGAGCACGGAGCAGACGAGCATCTGTCTTATCTGCTCGTCGACGTGATCCTTTACCTGCTCCCCGAGCGTGCGCTCGCCGTCGGGCGAAAGCTGCCAGGACGATTCGTCGTAATCGCCCGTGATCAGGCCGTATTCGGACAGCGACGCGTAAAAGCGCGATTTATAGTAGCTGAGCCAGTACTCGTACATCGCTTCCGTTATCTCGTATTTGCCGAGGCTCGCGTAAACGGGCGATCTTGCCGTGCAGGCGAAAAGCGAAGCGCATACGGCGAGCAGCAGAATGACGGCAGCTATCCTCTTCATGTGAGCAGATACCTCCACGAGAACGTGTACGGCAGATCCTCCATTTTATATTTTCCGGTAACGTCGGTATTGACGGTGACGTTTTTCATATACGGCTCTATGTACGCGTCGAAGGTCTGCTCGGTGATAAGGCTTTCGAAATTGGCGAAATCCTCGCCCTCGCCGTTCGCCTCGCTCTTCCAGCCGTAGTCGTCGAGCTCTATGCGCTGCACGAGATGTATGCCGATCTGCGTCTGGAAAAGCCGCATCTCGCCGATCTCCATGTTCGTCACCGCGTCCGCGATCGGCTGGAAATAGCCGTTGCCCTCGGTGACGTAGCGCCCGTTTCTATACTTGTCCGCCGAAAGATCCTCGGTGTACTGCTGTATAAGCGTCTCAAAATCCTCGCCGTCGAGAACTCTCTGCCTGATGCTGTCGGCAAATCTGATCTTTTCTTCATAGCGCTCGTCGCTTATCTCCAGCACCTTGACGGAGCCGTCAGAGTCGTATTTATAGCTGCCGTCTTCGTTCAGATCGTAGTCGTAATTCATCAGATACAGCATGCGGAAGCGGCAGTAGTTTTTCTGATAAAAGCTCTCTCTCTGCTCGTCCGTGATCTTATAGACGCCGTCCTCGCCGTACAGATGATCCTGAAGCGCCGCGGTCTTCGCGTCGATGACGAGAAGCTGCCGCAGATCGGAGCGGTCCATGCCGAGAGCGCTGAAAAGCTCGTCGTTCTCTATGCCCCTGCGCCCCTCTTCCGTCGCCTCTATCGCCGCGAGCATGCGGTCTATCGCCGTGTTTTCCGCGTCGGAGATCTTAAGTCCGAAGGAATCGAACAAAAACACGCTGCAAAGGCGCTTTTTTATAGATTCGAGCGAGACCGACTCGAGATATTCGGAGTATTTCACCCCGTCGGTCTCGGCGTCCCAGAAATCTTTGCTGTCGGTCTGGCCGAAGTACGTCAGCCAGTACTGTTTGAAGCACGCCATGTAATACGCGTAGACGCGGCCGGAAAACGAGGTGTTTTCGATCGATAAAGCGGCTTCGTCCTTTTTGCCGCAGGATACGGCGGACGCGCATATCAGCGCGCACAGCAAAAGACACAGCGCCGCGCGCGCCGCTTTTTTAAGTTTGTTTTTCATGATCCACCTTTAAAGCAAAACGGACCGACGACAATGCGGCAGCATCCCCGTCAGTCCGGCAGCGACCGTGCAGATCAGTCCTGCACCGCTTCTTTGACTTTTTCCGCAGCGTCGGAAACAGCTTCCTTGACGTCGGATATCTTCTTCTCGCAGGTATCGGCGATGTCCTCTCCGAGTTCTTCGAGATCGTCGTCGAGATCGCACAGATCGTCAAGATCGTCGAAAGCGTCGTCGTCTTTCAGTAATTTGCGTTTTTTGAGGGTCTTAAGCACGAGTACCGTTGCGCAGGCAACGCCGATTATCGCGAATATTACGACGATCAACGCAGCTATGCCGTTGTTGTTTTTCTTGTTCTCCATGATACCGCCTCCTTTTTTTATTGATGATACATCAGGCACCGTTTTTTTTCAATTCTTTTTTTTTAACATCTTTAAAATAATTATTTCAGGCCGTTTTTGCGCAGGATGCGCGCTTCTATGCGTTTTCTCATGCGCAGAAACGGTCTGCCTGCGACGTCGATCGAATCGACGAGCACGGCGCGGATCCCCGCGCGGTGAGCGCAGAGCACGTCGGTGAACAGCTGATCGCCGAGAAGGCACGTCTGCTCCGGGTCCGCGCCGAGCCCCGCCATCAGGCGGCGCAGGCGGCCGGCGAACGGTTTGCCCGCGCGGCTGCAGACCGGGAAGCCGAGGGGTCCGTTGAAGCGCGCGACGCGAGACGCGCTGTTGTTCGATATGAGCGCGACGGAAACGCCGGTCTCCCCGACGGCGTCAAGCCACGCGCGGATCCGCTCCGACGGGACAGCCTCGGCGTACGTCGCCAGCGTGTTGTCTATGTCGGATATAAGATACCTGATCCCATTATCGGCAAAAAACGCGGGGTCTATCCGCAGCACGTCCTCAAATATGTGATCCGGCAGAAGCATTTTTTTTGATTTCATAACTCACCGTTACGTTCGATTTATAAGTTTATCATACACCACGCGCAAAGAAAAATCAATAGACCGGCGGTAAACAATTTTATAAAAGGTATCGCTTTGGTAAAGCGGTATGTTTGTCCGGGAGGATTTTTCGGTAAGAGGTAAGAGTGAATAGTGAATGGTTTCGGAGTCCCTTCGGGACAAATGGTGCGCCTCGTACCTCGGCGCGTCAGGGGGGTTCCCCTCCCCCCTTAACCACCCCCTGACCCCCGCCATCCCCCCAACATCTGTTGGGGCTTTTTCGACGGCGGGAGTATAGGGGTTCCCCGTTGCGAACCGGAGAGCAACGGTGGTTCACGTAAGCCCCCGCCCTACGACGAAAATTACGCGGGGTATAAAGGAGTCGCTTCGCGATGAATTTGGGGGTCGCCCACCCCTCATACCCGCTTGCGGTGACCCGAAAAAATCTGCGTGCCGCTGCCGCGACTGGACTTGATTTTTTCGACCGCTG
>JAGDCE010000181.1 GCA_017958705.1 Clostridia bacterium | reverse complement strand
TGTTTTTGGGACGGTATTCTTTATCCGCGAATTAACCGGATTGCCAAATGAATCAGATCAGTTTCTGACCGTTGAAACTACGGTTGCGGATCTGACAAGAAACCGCTCGGACTGGTATCTTACCACGAGCGGCGGGGAGAGGTATCTGTGTCCGGACAAAGCCGTAAAGTACATTGAAGCAGACGGAAAAACAGAATACGAACTGGAAATATATAAGGACGTGATATACGGCGTCAAAAACTCCGAAGGCGGGATCGCAGTATCTGTTTCTGACGCTTTAAAAGGATACAGATCCGAAAACAACGTATACCTGGTATTGATATCGCTGACAGCTCTCGGCACGTCGGCGTGCCTTGTCTTATCCGTCATTGCGGCAAAAAATCCGCATAAACACCCGTTACTGTGTAAAATTCTTTTCTACAAAGACATGTAATCTCAATAAAACAGCCTCATGTTACTATTGACAAAAAGCGTTTTTTGTGATAGAATACACGTGGCATATAATAAACATACGAAAGGATGATTAACAATGGGACTTATTAAAGCTCTCGCCGGCGCCATAGGCGGCACTCTCGCCGATCAGTGGAAGGAATTCTTCTACTGTGAATCCATACCCGAAGATACCCTTATGGTAAAGGGCGAAAAAATGATCACGGGACGTTCTTCGAATACGAAGGGCAATGACAACATAATCTCCAACGGATCCGGTATAGCCGTTGCCGACGGTCAGTGCATGATCATAGTCGAGCAGGGCAAGGTCGTTGAATTCTGCGCCGAGCCCGGCCAGTTCACCTGGGACAGCTCGACGGAACCCAGCCTCTTCTCCGGCAACCTCGGAACGTCCATTATCGAGACGTTCAAGACGATGTGGAGACGTATCACTTACGGCGGCGACACCGGTAAGGATCAACGCGTGTACTACTTCAACACGAAGGAGATCCCGAACAAGAAGTTCGGTACCGCCAACCCCGTACCGTTCAAGGTCGTCATCAACGAGCAGCTCGGATTCAAGCTCTCCGTCGACCTCAAGCTCAACGGCGTATACTCCTACAAGGTAGTCGACCCGCTGCTCCTGTACACCAGCTTCATGGGCAACGTATCGGACGAGTTCAAGTGCGAACAGCTTGACAGCATGCTCAAGGCCGAGCTCATCCAGGCTCTGCAGCCCGCTCTGTCGGTCCTTTCCGCCAAGGGCGTTTCCTACGACCAGATACCCGGCCACACCATCGAGGTGCGCGACGCTCTGAACGACGTCCTCAAAGGCAACGACGCGTGGGGTAAGCGCGGCGTTGAGGTCTACTCCCTCAACTTCGGCGTACCGTCCATCCCCGAGGATCAGAGAAAGAAGATCATGGAGTGGGAAGAAACTTCCATGACGCTCAACCCGAACGTAGGCGCGGCACGTATGGTCGGCGGCCAGATCTCCGCCATGAACACCGCCGCGGGCAACGCGGGCGGCGCGATGAACGGCTTCATCGGCTACGGTATGGCCATGAACGCCGGCGGCATGAACGCCTCCAACCTCTACGCCATCGGTCAGCAGCAGCCCGTACAGCAGCAGCCCGCTCCGCAGCAGCCCGCTCCGCAGGCTCCCGCGGCTGACACCTGGACCTGCCCGAAGTGCGGATCAGTCGTATCCGGCAAATTCTGCCCCGAGTGCGGCGAAAAGAAGCCCGCTCCCGCGGAAAGCTGGACCTGCCCGAAGTGCGGCGCCGTCAACACCGGCAAATTCTGCCCCGAGTGCGGCGAGAAGAAACCCGCAGCGGCCCCCGCATCGTGGACCTGCCCGAAATGCGGCGTCGAGAACACCGGTAAATTCTGCTCCGACTGCGGAGAGAAGAGACCCGAATAAAACAATAAGCAGTTAAAACGGCTGCTCATCCGGAATAGCCGGGTGAGCAGCCCGTATTTATATGGTTATGCAAAAGATTTTATCTTGGTTCAAAAACTATTGGTATTATTACAAAGTCAGAGTCCTGATCGCGGCTTTTTTGCTCATAGTCGTCATCGTCTGCGTCGTTCAGTGCGCTTCGCTTGAAAAATTCGACGTATACCTGACGTACGCCGGGCCGGACAACATCTCGTCTCAGATAGACGACGTCAGAGCCGCAGTCCGCTCAACGTATACGACGAAAGATGAGAAGTCCGCCAAAGGCATATCCGTGCGCGATATTATCTGGGTGAACGACAGCATCGCCGCCGAATACGTAAGAGACGGCGTCTATTTCGATCCGTCGGTCAACGCCGACAACGAAAAGCTGTTATACAACGAGGCGGCGTCAGGCAACTCGTTCATCTATATCATCGACAGACAGCAGTACGAGCGGCTGAAAGCGGACGGCGTTTTCGCGCCGCTGTCCGAGATTTTCGGCGTCGAGGTCCCGGACTGTGCGACAGACGATTACGGCATCGATTTCAAAAGCACGGATTTTGCGAAATACTTCGAGGTCTTCCGGGAATGGAAAGGCGATCTCGTGCTCTGCCTGCGCTCCGGCACGCTGTCCGAAAGCCTTATCAACCGGCTGAGGGGCAGCGCCTCATACGAGCGCTCATACAAGCTCCACAAACAGATATTTATCGATATAGTCAGATTTGAGGTCGAATAATATGAAAAAATACGACGTTGCGGCATTTATATGGCCGTCATATACGGGACACGAGGTAAGGACGCGCGTTTTCTGGCCGGACGGAGAGGGCGAATGGCAGTCCGTGAGAAAAGCCACACCGAAATTCGAAGGGCACCTGCTCCCGCGCGTGCCGCTGCTCGGCTATAAAGACGAGGCGGAGCCGGAGACGATGGAGGAGCAGATCGAACTCGCTTCCTCTCACGGCGTGAACGTCTTCATTTACGACTGGTACTGGTACGACCGCCGCCCGTTTCTCGAGTGCTGTTTAAACGACGGCTTTCTTAAAGCGAAGAACCGCGATAAAATGAAATTCTATCTCATGTGGGCGAATCACGACGCGGGCTACACCTGGGACAAGCGCATCTCCGACGGCCCCGACGTGCCGATCTGGCTCGGTTCGGTCGACAGAGTGCAGTTCGATATCGTGGCGGACCGCGTGATCGAAAAGTATTTCAGTCAGCCGAATTACTATAAGGCAGACGGAAAGCCCGTTTTTGCGGTATACGATATAGACAACCTGATAAACGGTCTCGGCGGCATAGAGCAGACGAAAGCGGCGCTTGACAGCTTCCGTGAAAAGACGGTCAGAACCGGTCACGCGGGGCTTCATCTGCAGCTGATCCTCTGGGGCGAGCGGATGCACAACCTCACGGGCGTCGACGGCGAGCATCTGTACTCGTCGGAAATCGCGAAGATACTGGGATTCGACAGCACGACGAACTATCAGTACGTCCATTTCGTCGACATCGACCGCGATTACGGTGAAGTGCAGGCGGACGTTTTAAAATACTGGGAGAAATTCGCCTCGATCGGCGTCACGTATTATCCGCACGTTTCGCTCGGATGGGACAACAACCCGAGATTCAACAGCTTTCGCCGCGGCATACTGAAAAACAACACGCCGGAAAACGTTGAAAAAGCGCTCATCGCGGCGCGCGATTTCGCCGACGCGCACGGCGTGGATCTGATCACGATAAACAGCTGGAACGAATGGACGGAAATGAGTTATCTGCTGCCGGACAACGTTTACGGCACGGGATATCTCGACGCGGTGAAGAAGGTGTTTTTGCAGCAATGAAAAGGATCCTTCCGATATTGGCGGCAGTGTGCGTGACGCTGTGCGCGTGCACGGCGGACGGCGGCTCCGGCACGGCGCCGGATACGGCCGGCCCGGACGTGACGGCGACCGTTACACAGACGGAGGCGGCGCCGACGGACGAGCAGAGCACGACAGGTCCGGACGTGACCGCCGCTCCGCAGACGACCGGCGAGCCGCGGCAGACCGATACAGAAGCAGCGCCGGAAGAAGCGCAGACGACGGCGGAGGATACGAACGCAGAGGATACGACCGCAGAGGATACGACCGCGGCGGAGCAGACGGAAGAGGATACGACGGTACCCGATACAACGGTGAAGGAAGAAGAAAGCACCGCGCCGGAATCGGAGGAAACGACGACCGACGCCGTCACGACGAAAGGCGGCGGCGAGATCTTTTTGCCCGAAGTGCCGTAAAAAAGAAAAAATCCGTCCGGATTCGGCGCGGCGTGATAAGGAAGTATTATGTATAAACTTTGCCGCGCCGAAAATGAAGACGCCCGCAAGCGGGCTAATGAAGAAATGAAGACGCTTCGCTAATGAAGAAATTCGAATTCAACGGTTTTCTTCAAGCGGG
>JAGDCE010000180.1 GCA_017958705.1 Clostridia bacterium | reverse complement strand
GTCTGCGCGGCGCGATGGCGACCGATATCGCCGTTATAGTCGTGGCGGCGGACGACGGCATCATGCCGCAGACGGTCGAGGCGATAAACCACGCCAAGGCCGCGGGCGTCAATATCATAGTCGCGATAAACAAAATGGATAAACCGCACGCCAACCCCGACCAGGTGAAGCAGGAACTGATGAAATACGATCTCGTCCCCGAGGAATGGGGCGGCGACACGATCTGCGTCCCCGTTTCCGCGCTCACCGGCATGGGTCTCGACGATCTGCTTGAGAACATACTCCTCGTCGCGGACGTCAAGGAGCTTCGCGCCAACCCGTCAAGGGCGGCGAAAGGTATCGTGATAGAATCGCGTCTCGACCGCGGCAGAGGCCCGGTCGCGACGGTACTCGTACAGAACGGCACGCTGCACAGCGGCGACGTCGTCATCGCAGGTACGGCGGTCGGCCGTATCCGCGCCATGAAGAACGACAGAGGCGAAAACGTAAAGGCCGCCGGTCCCTCCGTCCCCGTGGAGATCACAGGTCTTTCCGAAGTGCCGTCTGCCGGCGACAGCTTTGACGCCGTCGCGGACGAACGCATGGCGCGCGAGCTTGCCGATCAGCGCAAGGCGAAGGAGAAGGAAGCCGAGCTCGGCAGCAGGACGAGAGCTACGCTCGAGGATTTCATGTCCGACGAACGCGCCGGTATGAAGGAGCTGAAGCTCATCGTCAAAGCGGACGTCGGCGGCTCCGCCGAAGCGGTCTGCGCTTCTCTTTCCAAACTGCAGAACGAAGAAGTCCGCGTGAAGATAATCCACAAGGCAGTGGGCGGCATAATTGAAGGCGACGTGATGCTCGCCGCCGCGTCCGACGCCGTCATAATCGGCTTCAACGTCACCGCCGACAGGACCGCGAGAGAATCCGCGAAGGCGCAGGGAGTCGAGATACGTACGTATACGGTCATCTATAACTGTATCGACGACGTACAGGCGGCTATGAACGGCATGCTCGCGCCGAAGTTCCGCGAGGCGATCATCGGCCACGCCGAGGTCAGACAGACGATACACGTGCCGAGCGTCGGCACCATCGCCGGTTCGTACATCCTCGACGGCAAGGTCACGAACAAATCGCTCATCCGCGTGCTGCGCGACTCCGTGATCATATTCGAAGATAAGATCTCGTCGCTGAAGCGTTTCAAGGACGACGTCAAGGAGGTCAACTCCGGTTATGAATGCGGTATCGGACTTGAGAAATTCAACGATATCCGCGAGGGCGACGTGCTCGAGGCGTATATAAACGAAGAGATAAAGAGATAACCCGATACGATACGGGCTGACCGTGTTCAACCCGGATAAACGAATAATAAGACCTTATACCGGAAACGGTATAAAACGCACGCTCCCTTCCGTGTTCGGGAAGGGAGCGCTTTTTATACGGTGCGTATTCTTTTTTTGTTATCAGCCGATATATCTGTAACTCAGCCGTCCCATCGGGACGCTTCTGCCGGAAACGTAATAGTTCATTATATCATCAGGTCTGTCTATTCCGTCCGCGACCTTGAAATACACGGACGCGCGGCCGCTGATGCCGAGCGCGGTCTTCGGGATCTTCAGCTGCAGGATGTTACCGGACGTGAAATACACGGCGGTACCGGTCTGCTCGCCCGTGAAATCGGGGTTGAGCTTCTGCACGTCGGTTTTGTATGACGACGCGTTAGGGTTCCGGTTCACCACGTATTCGTAGCCGCACCAGCCCTTGTCGGCGAGCTCTCCGACGCCGATGAACACGTTCATCCAGCCGGTGTCGCCGTCCTCGTGAGCGGTTATCACGTCGTCTGTCTTTATATAGAAGAACAGGTGATCCTCGCTCTCGGTGACTCTTATCTCGTATATGTTGTTGCGCGCCGCGGGCTGCGTATACGTTATAGACGGTATCGCGCCGATGCTGGAGCGCGGCGTATTGTCGCGGCCGACCGTCCTGAACACGGCTTTGACCTTGTTCCACTCCGTCGTGTCCTCGATCATCGGGATGCTGTCGACCGCGGTCTTAACGCGCGCGTCGCCTACCGGCGTGTTCTTGTAGCGGCGGATGTTGTCGCACAGCTGCATGTAGAAGTTGTCCTCGTATTCGCCGTTGACCATCTCCGCGTCGCGTGAGAATTCCGGGTCGCAGAGATCCGTCAAAACGTACTCGCCGTCGTATTCGTATTTCGTGGCGCACCATTCGTTCCAGCCGGTGAACATGACGATATCGGTGTCGGCGGCGATCGCGACGTCCCAGCAGCTCTGCACGTACGTCCCCTTTTTCGCGTCCTCGCTGATGTTTCTCTCCTCCGTCACGGACCAGCCTCTGCCGAAGTTCTTCGCGCCTTGAGTGAGCGACCTCGACATCGGGATCGCCGGATGCGAAGCGACGGCGACGTTTATCACGTCCCCGTGCACGGGTGACGGATACTGCCATTCGATCCACGGCAGACTGTTTTTATAGGTCGTGTATTCGCTCGGCCATTCGGGAAGCTTGAACGAGAAGAAATCCGTTATCTCTTTTGAAAGCTTCTCGGGGTTATACGACTCCGCTCCGGTCGCGTTTTTATCTTTGCTGACGTTCTTATATCCGACTATGAGCGGCTTTCCCTCGTAGTAATACCAGGCGTCTTTATAAAGGCCTTTGGAGTAAACGTCGTTGTACAGCTTGTTTATGATGACGGTGGAATAGGCGTGCGTGTAGAATACAACCTCCGGCACGCCCGTAAAGCCCTGCTCTTTCAGCGCGCATATCTCGCGCATAATGAGCGGATAGACCGCGTCGTAGGTGACGGCGTTCGTCACGTCGAAGACGAGAAAATCGACGCCTGCCACGGCCAGAAGCTGCAGATGACGTCTTATCACCCATACGTCCGTGCTGTTGTAATAGCCGAAAAGCGGCTCGGACCAGAAATACGGCGCGTCCGCCGGGGCTATATCCTCGTTAAGATGATCGAGTGAGAACAGCAGTTCCAGGCCGTTTTCCATCTGCAGGATCTTATTCGTGTCGTATATCTTGTCGGAATACTTTCCGAGATGCTGTCCGAGCGTCATGAAGTAGAAGATCCCGACCTGCCTTTCTTTATCCGTTTTCGGGATCGAGGCGTCGAAGGTGCGACCGAGCTTGTCGACGCCGACGACGTAATTGTTTGAATATCCGTTGTTATAATATTCTTTGGCTGAAATATACACGGTATTATCCTCCGCAGGAACGTATTCGGTGATCTCGGACGTGTCGGGAGCGGTCGTTTCGCCGCCGTCGCCGCCGCACGCAAACAGCGTGAACAGCATCAGAAGCGAGAGGGCCGCACAGAGCGTTTTTTTCATTGCATATCTCCTTTTCCGCCGTTATCACGGTCTTTTTTTCTGCCGGCAAACATAACGATCATCATCACACAGAACACTGCGGCGACCGCGATCACCGCGATGATCACGCCTTTGCCGATCCCGCCGTTGTCTTCTTCCTCCTCCGGCTTCGTTTCAGCCGCCGTGTCGAAGTCAAGCGTCGTCTGCTCGTCCGTCACGGACTGTCCGTGCTCTTTCACGACGTACACTGAATACGCGGCGGAGGTGCCGCCGTATTTAACGGTCAGGACCTGAGGGCCGGCGACGGAGCTGTCAAAGCCGAACACCATATCCGCGGTCACGCGGACGTCCTCCTTCACGCCGTTCTCGTACGTCACCTCAAGGAACGTATCGGACAGATCGAGTTCTTCTCCGATCAGATATTCCGATTTTTCCGGCTGACATTTGATATCCACGCGCCGTATGCCGAGCGGAGCCTTCGTCTCCTCCGGCTCTTTTTCGTATTCGGTCAATGAAACGTTGTCGATGAACGCCTCGCTTATCCTCATACCGAACGCGACCGTGGAAAAATCCGCTGAAATGCGGCAGCCGGCGACAGTTTTCACGCCGGTTCCGTTCGCGTCGAATATCTCCGCGCGCGTGAAAAGCCTGCAGGTCGACATGAAATCGGTATCCGACGGATCGGACATCTTAACCGTACAGACGAGATTGCCGTCAACGAGGATCCTCACCTCTGCTCCGTCGTCTTCAAAGGTCAGCCTCGCAAATCCGCCGCTCATATCAGCACCGGTATCAAAGTACGTTTTGTCCGTGCCTATGCCCTTCGCCTGACTTGTGTCGGCGGTCTTTATGCAGAGAATGATCCTGTCGCCGCGCGGCATGACGTAAATGCCTGTCGCGCCGATGCCCTCGTTGTCAGCGTCGCCGCTCTCTGTCAGTATGCCGTCGTGCTCGAAGAACGTGACGCCGGACAGGTTTTCTCCCGTGCTGCGGACGAAAACGCCGAAAAACTGGCTGCCGGGCGATTTGACGTCCGTTTCAAAAACGTAAGGTCCCGTGAGCCGATGCTGCAATACGAGCTCCGCGAAAGGCGCAAAGCGCAGCGTGCCGCCGTCCCCTCTCGTCTCGTAATTCGTCGCCTGAACGGCTTTCCAGTCGTCGCCGAAGCCCGTATATCCGGTGAACGAGCCGGTGTCGCTTATATCGGCAAAATCAAGCTCCGTATGATAGGCGACAGTCTTGCCGTCAGCCGCGCAAAGCGGCGACAGCAAAGAAACGATGAGCAGGACTGCGGATATTATCGCAAGTTTTTTCATTTATACGACCTCCGCGTTGTATATTATTCCTTCAAAGATGCCGAGTGCGACGGTCGTCGCCTCTTTGAGTTCAAAGTCAAGCTTTATTTCCGTTTTCTCTTTTTCGTCAAAGTATGATTCGGCGAAAACGGCGAAGTCGAGGGCGTTTTCGGCAAACACCCTGCCTTTTCCCTTGACGGTCACGGTAAGCGTATGCTTCCCCTTTTCGAGATACAGGCCCTGATACAGCTTGCCGGCGCCGACGTACGCGCAGTTTTTGTCAAACCACACGTCGCCCGTCTCCGTCCAGAACGTGCGTCCGAGAGTAAAATCGGAGTTCTGGAAATACGACGCTGACTTTATCGGCGTGTCGGATAAGAAATTCGTCGGTTTTATGCATAGCAGGTCTGTCGGCGAGCGGTATTCGTTATTGAATATG
>JAGDCE010000179.1 GCA_017958705.1 Clostridia bacterium | reverse complement strand
CTCGAACATGCCGCTTACGTTATGCCGGGCGAAAAACTCCTCGTTGTCGCGCAGTACTTTAAGATTCGGGAACGGATTGACGTAGTACAGAAAATCCGTTGTGTAATCCCAGATGAAGAGGTTTTTGCTTATCTTCGACCACGCTTCGATATCAGAAGCGAATTCTTTGTTTGCCGGGCATTCCGAATCGAGCGGGTGAGCGAAACAGCATTCGATAGAACACAGCCTTATTATCACGTTGTCGGCGGGTTTTATATGTTTCGGAGCTTTTCTCGTGTATCTGTATGCGAGTGTGTCGACGTAAACGTCCGGAAATTCGTCTTTTATATCGTTTGCCACTCGGTTAACGAACGTCAGAAGCGAACCCATCGGCGTACCCTCCGCATCGTCAATTCTGCGGCAGTTCTCGCACTGACAGCCGAGACCGCCGGGATACGAGTCGTTCTGCGAAACGGAGATTATTTTCGCTTTCGGGTTTTTTCTCAAAAGATCTCGTACGTTGCCAATGACTTTTTCATATACTTCAGGATCCGTAAGACAGGGCTGCGCGTCGGGCGCCGTGCTCGTGCCGGCGAGGCGGGGAAGAGTGTGAACGAATCCGCCGGCGTATAAGACCGACGAGATATACGGGCTGTCTGCACGCCCGCCCGTGCCGTTCAGCTTGCGTCTCGCCGCGAATTTCAGTTCGAATGAGTCGTACCAGTAAGTGTCCCTGTTGATGAAAGGCGGCGTATACGTTTCATTTATATCCGCCGGGATCCCGACGACCGATACGCCGTTGTGTGCGGTGATCATCGATGACAAAAATCTGAATCCGAGTTTGTCTTCTATAAACGAATATACACCGTAAAGGACTCCGCTGTGCGTTTTGCCTGAGATATATAACGCCGAGTCGTCATAAATCATGGCGTACCCGTCGTCGCCGAGAGCGTCGACCTCGTTTTTGACTTTATCAGTCTCGTTTACTCTGCCGACCCTTATCTCATGGCTGAAAGCGCCCTTGCACTGCATTTTTACAAGTCTGATCCCGCAGGCCGATCTTATGAAATCGCACAACTCAGCCGCAGCATATTCGTCGCCTTTGCCGAAAACTATTCTGTATTCCGATATATCAATACCGGCGATCGTAAACGATCTGACCGGAAATTCCGTTTTTTTCATGTTGAACCTCCGTTTTTTTCTATATTATAACAGTCAAATAACACCTTGTCAAGATTATTGTTAAATAATCGGTCTTGACTTTTTCTTACAGTAAGGTTATAATAGTAAAAATATTGTATTATCGGAACGATCTATGAATCCTACGCAAATAGCCGGTCAGATCGTCGGGCTCGTCGCCGCGGCGATCATGATCGTTTCATTTCAATTCAAAAATACAAAAAGACTTTTCATAATCCAGGTCTGCTCGACCGTACTGTTCACGCTTCATTACGCGCTGCTCGGTCTCGGCGGAGATTCGACCGCGTTTGCCGGAATGGCGCAGAACTTTATCGGCTGCCTGTTCCGCGTGGTGATACTGCTGTCACAGAAGAACGAAAAGCTCAAAAGCACTATCTCGCTCACGGCTCTGTGCGCGATATCTACGATCATCGCTGTGCTGACGTACAACGGCAGCATCGTAAGCTTGCTCCCGACAGCCGGCAATATCCTCTGCATGGGCATTTACTGGACCGAAAAGAAAAACGTTATCAGGCTCGGTCAGCTTGCCGTTGTATCCCCGTGCTGGCTGCTGTTCAACGTTTTCACGATGTCGATCTCGGGGATAATAACCGAAAGTTTCAACATAATTTCGATAATAGTCTATTACATCAGGATGAAGGCTGGCAAAAAAGATGAAACTGGCGAAAATAACAATAATAGGCAGTTATAACACCGATATCACGGTGAACGTGCCGCACCTGCCGCAGAACGGCGAGACCGTGATCGGCACGTCAATGAAATTCAATCCCGGAGGCAAGGGATCGAACCAGGCGGTCGCGGCTCACAAAGCCGGCGCGGACGTTATTTTCATTGCAAAAGTCGGCTGCGACGGCATGGAGCAGACAGGTTTCGAGTTATATGACAGTATTGGCATGCCGACGGATAATATCATCCGCGACGCGTCCGTCAGCACCGGTATCGCGACGATAGAGGTTGACGCTGTGACAGCGGAAAATCGCATAGTTGTCATCCCCGGAGCGAATATGAAGATCACAGCCGAAGACGTAAGGGACAGAGAAGATCTGATCGCCCGCTCCGATATACTGCTTCTTCAGCTTGAAACGAGCAGAGAGGCGATAACAGAGGCCGTGCGGATCGCAAAAGCTCACGGCGTTAAAGTCGTTCTGAATCCGGCGCCGTTTTCCGACGTCGTGTTTGACGTTATCAAAGACGTGGATATAATAACCCCGAACGAGACGGAAGCCGCGCTCATCGCGCCAGGCAGCAGCGGCGATCTTAGCCGTATGGCGTCCGACATAATCGCGATGGGCTGTGACAACGTCATAATAACAATCGGCTCACAGGGATCGTTTTATAAAGGAAAACTCGGCGAATTCACGATCCCGGCAAAGAAAGTTGACGCAGTGGATACGACCGGCGCCGGCGACGCATACAACGGCGCGCTCTGTACGGCACTTGCCGAGGGTATGTGCATGAAAGACGCGATGATATTCGCCGGCGCGTTCGCGAGCCTGTCCGTCACAAGACCTGGAGCCGCGTCGTCAATGCCTTCACGCTCCGATGCGGAAGAGTTTATGAGATCATGAAAAAACTGCTTGCAATCGACGGAAACAGCATAATAAACCGCGCTTATTACGGAATAAGACCGCTCACTAACAAGAACGGTCTTTATACGCACGCCGTTTACGGTATGATAAACATCATAACGTCGCAGATGCAGCAGTATTCGCCCGACGCGTGCGTCGCAGCTTTCGACTTGAAGGCGCCCACGTTCAGGCATAAAATGTTCGACGGCTACAAGGCGACGAGAAAAGGTATGCCGGAAGAACTGGCAGTTCAGCTCCCGTACGCAAAGCGCGTACTCGATGCAATGGGCATAACCGTCTGCAGTGTTGAAGGCTATGAAGCAGACGATATTTTAGGCACACTTTCGGCGATGTCAAATGACGATCTTCACGTATATATACTTACCGGCGACCGTGATTCGCTGCAGCTTATAAACGAAAACGTCAGCGTGCTTCTCGTTTCGACCGGCGAAACAAAGGAATATGACAGAGACGCGTTTTTTGAAAAATACGGCATAGAACCGTCTGAGTACGTGGATGCGAAAGCGCTGATGGGTGACTCGTCCGATAATATCCCCGGCGTCCCCGGGATCGGCGAAAAGACAGCGATGAAGCTTATAGCCGAATACAAAAATATCGAGAATCTCTACGAGCACGTCGACGGCGCCCCGGTCGGCAATTCCGCAAAGGAAAAGTTGATTTCCGGCAGAGAAAGCGCCGAAATGTCAAAAGTGCTCGCGACTATATGCAAAACCGTTCCGCTCGGCTACGGCATCGAAGAGCTTGAGAAAAAAACGGAAGACAGAAAAGAGCTTTACGACCTGTTTACCGAGCTTGAGTTTTCCGCGTTCATTAAACGCTTCGGTCTTGAAGAAGATACACGAAAAGTCGAATGCGTAAAGTTCAGTATAGCCGATAAAGCGCCGCATACGAAAGGCGCCGTATATTCGCTTTACCGCGACGATATGGTCTATCTGTTCGACGGCAATAACGGTTACGCGATAAGCCCGAAATCCGATATTTCGCAATTTCTGCACGATAACAGATTCATCGTTCACGACTCTAAAGCCGAGTTCTACGCAGATCCCGGCATTAACGTCGAGTTCGACGTTTCCGTTGCCGCGTATCTCGTCAATTCGGGCGACGGCGATTACTCGCCGGAAAAGCTCGCGCTGCGTTATCTCGGGCAGGGACAGACGGATATGCGCGAGGAGAGCGGCTCGAGCATCGTTTCACACGGAAGCCGCGTCTGCGAACAGATCTTCAAACTGAAAGACATCCTTTCTGCAAAAATCGAAGGCGAGGGTGTCCATTCGCTATATTACGACGTTGAGCTGCCGCTTTGCCGGGTGCTGTACGAAATGGAAAAGCGCGGCTTCAGGATCGATACGAAAGGCCTCGCCGAATTCGGAAAAAAACTCGATCAGAGACTTGAGGCGATCAAAGACCGCATATATATGCAGTGCGGCGAGGAGTTCAATATAAACTCGCCGAAGCAGCTCGGACATATACTGTTCGAAGTGCTTAAGCTGCCGTCCGGCAAAAAGACGAAAACGGGTTATTCAACAAACGCGGAAGTGCTTGAAAAGCTTCGCGCCGTATCACCCGTGATCGACGATATTCTCGAATACAGAGCGGTGACTAAGCTGATAGGCACGTACGTCGACGGCATGCTCGGCGTGTGCGATGAGAACGGCATAATACACACGAGCTTCAATCAGACCGTGACGGCGACCGGAAGACTGTCGTCAAAAGAGCCGAATCTGCAGAACATACCGATAAGGACCGAGCTAGGCAGGGAGCTGCGCAAATTTTTCATTCCGAGATCAGAGGATTACGTCCTCGTCGACGCTGACTACTCACAGATCGAGCTGCGTCTTCTCGCGGCGATCTCGGGCGATGAAAACATGCTCGAAGCTTTCAGGAACGGCACTGATATTCACACGATGACCGCGTCGCAGGTGTTCCGCACTCCGGTCGACTTCGTGACGCCGGAAATGAGGAAACGAGCAAAAGCCGTCAATTTCGGCATAGTTTACGGCATCGGCGCGTTCTCGCTGTCGCAAGATATCCATGTCAGCGTCAAAGCCGCCGAGAAATATATATCGGATTATCTCGCCGCTTATCCGGGCGTCAGCGCGTACCTTGACGGTATCAAAGCCGAAGCGAAGAAAAAAGGATACGTTCAGACGCTGCTCGGAAGGCGCAGATACATACCGGAGCTTTCATCCGCTAAGAAGCCCGAGCAGGCGTTCGGCGAGCGCGTGGCGATGAACAGCCCGATCCAGGGGACCGCCGCGGATATAATAAAGATCGCTATGGTAAATACGGAAAAGGCGCTCAAAGAGAGCGGATACGACGCGCATCTGATCCTTCAGGTGCATGACGAGCTGATAATAGAGGCACGCCGTCAGGACACTGACGCGATAAGAGAACTGCTACGGTCAAAAATGGAAGACGCAGTCAACCTTCCCGTAAAGCTTTCCGTCGAAGTCACGGACGGCGATACCTGGTATGAATGCAAATAAGAGGGGAATCAAGATGAACTTCAAGAAATTTGCGGCGGTGACGCTTGCAGTCTTAATGATACTGCCGGTGCTGTCATCGTGCGACAGATTGAAAAGGATACGCGGCGATGAACCAAAGATCCTGACGTACGAGAACGCGGATTATCACTTCACGCTGACTTATCCTTCTCAGTTCTCACAGATAAAGGAGATACCGTCCGAAGAAAACGGCGATGAATACAGAATCGAATTCGAGCGCAGCGACGGAAGGCAGATCACCGTTGATATCGTTTATAAGAAAGCCGAGCAGATCGGACAGTTCGCCGCGATATACTGCCCCGATAAGAACAGCATCATACCGCTGTCGGGCAACAGCTTCGCGTACGACCGCAGAAACTGCGCGCCATACGAAAAGCCGGCATATTATATCTACGCCTCGACGAAGCGTATGCTTTACATTGTCAAATATGAATTCGAACACGGCGAGGAAGACGCAGACGATATAGTTGACACCCTGTCGTTTGAATTCGATATATACGCGAACGTATATAAGAACAATGCCTTCCTGCTTCCCGCGGCCAGTCTCTCTTTCGGACGCATGAGCGTTATGATCCCGGGAAATATGACGACTAAGTTCTACCCGAACCCCGAATTGGCGCCGGACATCGTTTCTTTCGACGAAAACAACGAACCGTACATCACCACTGATTACACCACGTTTTACGCACTCGTCACGTCATCGTCTCACTGCGTCTTCGCAATGAGTATGCCGAGTTCGTCAAAGTTCACTCCGGCCGACCTGTCAAACGAAGAAATAGACTCCGAGATGCTCGGTATGATCGCGGAGCTATCGACGGATAAGATCCGGAACGTCAAAAAAGTCGGCAGAGCGGAGCAGAGGACAAGTTCGAAAATGCAGTATCGCATAATCAACTTCAGCTGTACTTACAATGGAGCAAAGGCGTCCGGCTCTCTGACGGTAGGCTATACGATGCTCGGAAAATACTTCGAATACGTTTACGCCATGGCTGACGACGCCTCGCAACAGGAGCTCGATAACTTCCTTGATATGACAGATTCGATCAGCGCCTTCTGATATTTTCCGAAAATCAGCATATTCCGGTCTAAAATGCGTCATTTTTACGACGCTGTTTGCAAAAATCACAAAAACAGTCTTGACAAAACAGAAATGTAAGTGTATAATATTTATAAAGCTGCGGGATACGATCCCGCCGTGATAGAACAAATTTTTTTACGGAGGCAAAAGAATGAAAAAACTCATATCGATCATTGTCGTGGCTGTTATGGTCGCTTCTCTGATCCCGGCCGTCGTATCCGCTGAAGACATCGAGTACGTAAGACCCGGTGACAACGGCTTTATCGACGTTCCGTACTCAACCGGTGAGAACCTGAAACTCGACGGCATCATCGACAAGGGCGAATGGTCCGAGACCAACAAGATCGCTCTTAACGAAACCAACATGATTGGTTGGTTTGCCAACGATTTCACCGGTCCCATCGACTACTACTACACCTGGGGCGACAGAGGACTTTACATGGCAGCCGTTGTTTCGGATGATTTAATCGTAAACGGTCTTGCAGCTCCCGGCGGCGTAAACACCCGTTTCCAGATCGCTCTCAACCCGGGCGGACTTATCTGTGAGGATTATGCCGGTCTGTTCTTCTCGATCGGTCCGGAACTGACGGAAGATGAAAACGGCAATATGCTCGACGCCGGTAAAGCCAACATGATGAAGCACAACTGGCAGACTCAAGCTGACGACGGCACGATGGTCGACACCGAAGAAGGATATGAAGGCTACTACACCTTCATCAAAGACGGCGAAAACGTCATAGGCTGGACTCTCGAGTGCGTGATCCCGTGGGCACTCATTGCAACTCCCGACAGATATGCCGATCTTGACGAAAACGAGGACCTCGAAGACCTCACTTCCTTCAGCCCGAAGGATAAGCAGAGCAGAGCGTACTGCAACGCCACGATCTGCTACGTCCAGATGGACGGCGCCAACGTTGTCGGTACCGGCCGTACCTGCACTGACGGTGTTGTAACGTGGGACGTCGGTTCTTACGACATAATCCTTCTGTTCCTGCCCGAAGGCGCTACTTCCGCTGCTCATGAGACTGAACTTGCAGTGATCACTCCCGCTGAAACGACCGCGAAAGTCGAGACCGAGCCCGATACTCAGGCCGACACCGAGCCGGATGCGACGACCGCTGCCGATCCCGCAGCCACTACCGAAGGCGATAAGACCGAAGAAGGCACCAAGGCTCCCACGACCGATGATCCCGGCAAGAGCACCGAAAAGAAGTCCAACACCGGACTTATCATCGGTATCGTTGTTGCCGCTGTCGTAGTCGTTGCTGCTGTTGTTGCCGCAATCGTCCTCGGCAAGAAGAAAAAGAAATAATCTGATTCTTAAAACATAACGATAAGAAATCCGCCGTTTCCACGGCGGATTTCTTTATTTCCCGGGATATAAAACACCGGTCTGCGATTCGGCGCGGCGTGATAAGGAAGTATTATGTATAAACTTTGCCGCGCCGAAAATGAAGACGCCCGCAAGCGGGCTAATGAAGAAATGAAGACGCTTCGCTAATGAAGAAATTCGAATTCAACGGTTTTCTTCAAGCGGG
>JAGDCE010000178.1 GCA_017958705.1 Clostridia bacterium | reverse complement strand
TTTTTTGCTCGTATCTGATTCCGTTATACTCTCTTGGAGAGAACTTCTTTTTCGTATTTCTTGACTTCTTCGAACCAGCCGCACTCGGTCGTGCCGCACTGACGGCAGAATTCCTCCCAGACGTCGCCGAGCGGAAGCATCTTCATCTCTTCCTGACGGACCATGAGTTCGGTGAATTCGGCGTTGTCCTGAAGCTTCTTCAGCTGATCGAACGGAGTGAGCATTGCGGCGAGCAGCGCTTTCTTCCACGATCTGACGCCGACGGTCCACGCGGATATGCGGTTGATGCTCGCGTCAAAGTAGTCGAGCGCCATGTAGACTCTGTCGAGCGCGTCGCAGCGGACGATCTCTTTTGCCATTTCCTTCGTCTCGTCGTCGAGAAGCAGGACGTGGTCGGAGTCCCAGCGGACGCCGCGCGTGATGTGCAGCGCTATTTCGGGGAAGTAGCAGAGCAGCGCGGGGATCTTGTCGGAGACGACTTCGGTCGGATGATAGTGGCCGTTGTCCATCAGCGGCAGGACGTTTTCATGCGTCGCCGCGAAGGTGAGCGTGAATTCGGCGGAACCGGCGGTGTACGATTCGACGCCTATGCCGAAGACCTTGGATTCCACGCACGGTTTTACGAGCTTCGGATCGTGCGGCTCGGCGATGATCTCCTCGATCGACTTCTTGTAGCGGAGTCTCGGACCCATTCTGTCTGCGGGAATATCCTTGAAGCCGTCGCCTATCCAGATGTTCATGACGCAGGGGATACCGGTCTCACGCGCAAAATATTCGGATATGCGTACGCACGCCTTGCCGTGCTCGACCCAGAATTTCCTCGTTTCCTCATCGGGAGAGGTGAGAGAAAGACCGTCTTTTACCTTCGGATGGGAGAAGAATGTCGGGTTGAAGTCTATGCCCATGCCTCTCTCTTTTGCGAATTCCACCCATTTTGCAAAGTGCTTCGGTTCAAGCTTGTCGCGGTCGACGAAATGACCGGGTTCAAAAATGGCGTAGCAGGCGTGGAGGTTGAGTTTCAGCTTGCCGGGACAGAGGGAGATGACTTTGTCGATATCTGCCATAAGTTCTTCCGGATTCCTTGCTTTTCCGGGGTAGTTGCCGGTCGTCTGGATGCCGCCGGTGAGAGGACCGTCATGGTCGAAGCCGGTGACGTCGTCGCCCTGCCAGCAATGGAGAGATACGGGTATTTCTTTAAGTTTCGCGATGACGGCGTCGGTATCTATGCCGAGTTTCGCGTAGATCGCTTTTGCGGATTCGTATCTTGTGCTCATATGAAAACTCCTTTTATGTATCATTCCGCCCTCGCGGCGGTTTATTTACGTTTATTGTACCATACAATTATGAATTTTGCAACAGCGGCGGAACTATTTTCTGCTTTATTCCGGCAATTTCCACGTACCGTCGCTGCATTTGACGGTCGGATCCTTCGTTCCGTATGTGTCTACGGCGCAGTTATGATACTCGCGGCAGTAGTCGTAAAGCTCCTGCCAGTCGGCTTTTGTTCCGTTGTAGTTGAACACGCAGCCCTCGGCACACTCGAACGAATACGGGAAACCGCGGTATACCATGTGTTTGAGCGTCGACGGCAGATATACCTCGGTCACGTTGCGGCACGAATAGACGACCGCGGAAACGACGCCCTCGGGTATCCTGATCGACGAGAGGTTCACGAGTTTTGAGCCCATGAGTTCCACGATCCTGACCGGTTTGCCGTTTATGCTCGCGGGTATCTGCAGCGCCGGATCCGAGCCGCTGTATCCGATCACGCATACGGCGTTGTCATATTCACGATAAAGAATTCCGTCTTCCGTGGACTTCTCTTCACTCAACTGCGGCTTGCCGACGACCGGGACCGCAGGCAGTATTTTGCCGTTTTTGTCCATCTGATAGACCAGAAGATCGTCGTCGGCAAAGAAGAACCGATCACCGCAGACGGCGAGCATCATGAATTTCTGATCTTCATTGCCTATGGCGAGCGTCTTTCTGTCACTGCCGTCGATCTTCACGCTGCACAGCAAGCCGCCGGCGTAATAATAAACGGTATCTCCGCAGACGTTTATCACGGCGTTATGCGGAAGATCTATATTTCCTTTTCTCTCTCCGTTCTCGACGCCGTACACCTCGAGCGTGTCTTCCGTGCCTTCAAACGCCGCAAAGACGTAACCCTGGCTGACGAACAGGACCTCGGGCTCCCTTTCCGTGGGGATCACGTCTGTGCTTTTGCCGCCGCCTACCGGTGCGCGGAATATGCCGAAAGCTTCGTCTTTGTCGTCGAGCATCGCAAAGTAGACGTATCCGTCGTCGTCCACGCTCATTATCAGCGGGTTGCCGTTCAGATCAGACTCAAGTTCCTGCGAGAAGAGCGTCACTTCTTTCGTTTTCAGATCCGCTGTATGGACGTTGTAGCTGTAGTGGCCGTTTTCGATGTGTTCACACAGCGTGTACAGTTTACCGTCGATCTCGTTATAGGAGTTCATGATAAACGCGACTCTCGGCGTCACCTCAAGATCGAGTTCTTCCCAGGTGCCGGAACCGATCTGACTGCGGCAAAGCACGGCGGCCTGCTTCTCCATCGTGCCGCGCAGAAAATAAACGCAGTCGCCGTAAGGCAAAAGGCCGAAAACGCTCGTCTGTTCCACGCCCTCGACTATCGCGCAGGGAACGGAAAGTATGAACTCGGGCGTCGTTTCCCCGTCCTTCAGACGGTAGATATCCTCGCTGTCGACCGAGCCGGAAGCGGACCCGTCGGATCCTTTTCCGGGCGATACGAAATAAGTGTATCCGTCCTTATATACGATCCTGCCGTAGGTAGACTTCATATTCGTGTCGGCGTCTTTTGCGCCGGGCGTTTCCTGTTCCTGACCTGTCGTCGTTTCCGGAACGCCGGACGTCTGTTCCTCCGGTGCGGGAGTGCATGCGGTCAGAATGAACATGCACAGCAGAAGAATGATCGCTTTTTTCATAACGCTGCCCTTCCTTTGATTATTTCGGTCGCTTTATCTGAAATCTACGTAAACTTCGTTGATATCCTTGTCGTTGTACCAGCCGCCCTTGTATACGGTGTAAATGATCTTGCCCTTGTATCCGACGGATTTGCGCAGCGCTTCCGTCGCGTTCTTCACCGCCGCCTCGGCTTCGGTGATCGCGTCGGCGTACGTCTGCTCGAGCACGGAGGTGCCGCCCTCCGGTGCGAGCTGGCCGGTGTACGTTCTGCCGAGTTTGTCCGTCGCGTCGTTGAACAGATCGTTCAGTCTGACGTAGGCGTTGTAGCATTCGGAATACAGTTTTATCTGTTCGTCCGTGTACGCTTTGCCGCCGGCTTTCTGCTCCGCCACGTACGTCAGCACCTTTTCAGCCTGGCGTATATGCTTCAGCGCGTCGAATCCCGTGTCGTGCAGCCACTGCTCGTAATACATAGTGCAGATGCCTACGGGCTTGACGTTGATGTTGTATACCTCTTTCACGAGATCGACCCGGTGCTGTTGATCGACGAAAGCCCACGCCCAGTCGTACTCAAGTTTTATCGTTCCCTGCATCGCGCGGGAGTTTATGTTCTTCGAATCAAGACCTTTGGCGAAATTTATCAGCGCCGCCGTCTGCGACGCGGTCGTGTTGGTGTACAGTCCGTCCTTCGCCGCGGCGAGGAGCGCGGGTATCTGCGAGATCTTTCCCTCGTTCTTCAGTTTGTTGAAGATCGCGAGCAGCATTTTTCTCTGCCTCGTGTTGCGCGATTTGTCGAGGCCGTCGGCGTCGCGTCTGATGCGTAGATATCCGAGCACAGCTTTGCCGTCGAGATGCTGCTTGCCGCGCTCATATTGTTTACCGCCGCCATGCGCCGTGAACGGCTGATCGACGTCGTAGTCGATGCCGCCCATCGCGTCGACGATCCTGACGACCGCTTCGAAATCGACCGCGTAGTAATACGGGATCGATATGCCGCCGAGCCACTGCTCGGCGGTGCGGCAGACGAGCTCGAACCCGCCTTTTTTGTTATCCATGCCGCCGCCGACGTTGAACACGCCGTTGAGCTTGTAATATCCGCGGTATCCCGGGATCGTTGTGAACGTGTCTCTCTGCAGGGAGATCATGTCCACCGTATTCTTCTCGAAATTGATTGCCAGAACGATACTGACGTCGGTATGCGGCATACTGCCGCTCGACGAACTGCCGTCCTCAAAGGCGTCAATGCCCATGAGCATGACGTTCAACACGTTATACGGCGGCTCGGACGGCGTCTCGTCCGTGTCGGTTCCGGTCGCGGGATCGGTGACGGCTCCGGTATCGTCCGGGTCGGTGCCCGTCGGGTCCGTATCCGGCGCTTCGGTGAACACGGGATCGACCGGGAACACCGGCTCAACCACCGTATTCGGCGTGTA
>JAGDCE010000177.1 GCA_017958705.1 Clostridia bacterium | reverse complement strand
CTCTCATCGCGGTGTTGATCGCATCGCAGACGAGGTCGGTGTTAAGCGCTTCGAGTATCGTCTTTCCGGGGAGTATCTCCGCCGCCATCGCCGCGGAATGCGTCATGCCGGAGCAGCCGATCGTCTCGATGAGAGCTTCTTCGATTATGCCGTTCTTGACGTTCAGCGAGAGCTTGCAGGCTCCCTGCTGCGGAGCGCACCAGCCCACACCGTGGGTGTACGCCGAGATATCGGATATCTCTTTCGCCTTTATCCACTTGCCCTCTTCCGGGATCGGAGCGGGGCCGTGGTCACAACCCTTTTTTACGGGGCACATTTCCTGTACCTCTTGAGAATACATGATCTCGCTCATTTCAGTTTCTCCTTATCTTTTCAAAAGTTTGCCGTAGCAGGTGCCGAAAGCGCACGCGGCGTTGGATTCGTCGGTGTCTATATGCATCGCGAGCGCGAACTTCGGGCTGACTCTTACGACGACGTCGCCGAATATGGTCGTTCTCAGATCGTTTTCGATCTTGACCTTGACGATCTGCTTGTCCTGTACGCCGAATATCTCGGCGTCCTCGGGCGTCATGTGGATGTGACGCTTCGCGGCGATAACGCCTTTTTCGATCTCGAGCTCACCGCACGGACCGACGAGCTTGATGCCGGAGGTGCCTTCTATATCTCCGCTCTCGCGGACCTTTGCCTCGACGCCGAGCGTGCGCGCGTCGGTCAGGGAAATCTCGACCTGAGTGTCCTTGCGCTCCGGACCGAGGATTATCACGTTTGCGATCTCCTTCTTCGGACCGACGAGCTTTATCCTCTCCTCACAGGCGAACTGCCCGGGCTGGGAAAGCGGTTTCTTCTCGGTGAGCTTGTGGCCCTTGCCGAAAAGCGTCTCGACGTCCTGCCTGGTAAGATGTACGTGTCTTGCGGAAGTTTCAACGAGAATTTTCTTTGCCATGATCATACTCCTTTTAATATTTTATATCCGACTAATTATACCGCTGCCGTCGCCTCTTTTCAATGAATAAAATAAAACAAATTGTAAAAAATAGAAGGGCAACGGAGGGCGATATATGGAAGACGGCAAAAACGAAAAGAAAGAGCACCGCGGCATAGAATGCGTGACGGTCTGCGGACAGATAGAAGGGCATTATTCGCTCGGCGCGGGGCAGAAGGCGACGCGGTACGAGGAGCTGATCCCGCTGCTTGCGGAATTCGAGCAGGCGGACGAGGTGACCGGCGTGTTGTTCGTGTTAAACACCGTCGGCGGCGACGTCGAGGCGGGGCTTGCGATAGCGGAGCTGATCGCGTCGATGTCTAAGCCCACGGCTTCGCTCGTGCTCGGCGGCGGCCACTCGATCGGCGTTCCGCTCGCCGTGGCGGCGAAGCGCTCTTTCATCGTCCCGTCGGCGACTATGACGGTGCATCCCGTCAGATACAACGGGCTCGTGCTCGGGGTTGAGCAGAGCTTCACGTATTTTCGGCAGATGCAGGACCGGATAAACGGCTTCATCATCGCGCACAGCGGCATAACGAAGCAGGAGCTCGACAGGCTGATGTTCGACACGGACGAGCTCGCTTCCGACATGGGCACGATAATCGACGGGAAAGAGGCCGTGGAAAAAGGCCTGATCGACTGCACGGGCGGACTTAAGGACGCGCTTGGCTGGCTTAAGGGCGAATAAAACAGAAAAACGGCTTCCGGGGCGCCGGAAGCCGTTCGTTTTATTTAAGTCTTACCGCCTCTGTCTGTTCGCCGGTGATGTGAAGCTGTTCGAGCAGCGCATCGGGCGAGGTGATGCTCTGACAGTCGATCATCAGCCAGTAGCCCGTGCATGATGCCCGGCCGTCCGCTCCGGGAAAGAACACCGCGTAGACCGGATATCCGGAATCGAAGACGAACACGAGCGAGCGCGCGTCTTTCGGCCCGCCGCTCCCGATTTCCGCCGAACCGCTGAACATACTCATGAACGAGATCGCAGCTGATCCCGCCTGAGAGTTCGTCAGAACCGGGATCGAGGAATAAATACTGTTCTTCAGCTTCTTTTTCAGCGCGTCGGGGAGCTGATCATATTCACCGCCGCTGTCATTGAGCTGACTTTTGATCAGTTCTTCCGGGTCGAATTTCAGCTCGTACACGGCCGCCGCGCGGCTTACGTCCATATTGCGGACCGTCTGAAGCACGTCGTCGGAGACCTGAGCCGACGTCAGTTTGCGGTACGTGTCGTTGAGCACGGCTTCACGCATGGTGCCGGCGCATTCAAGCCCGGCTTTTATAAGCGTGTCGTCGGTTTTTTTGAATATCCCGCAGCCGCAGAGAAGGGACGCGGCGATAATCAGCGCGGCGGCGGACGTTATGATCTTAATTGTGTTTTTCACGTTATTTTATCCTCAGCGTTTCGATCATCGCGTTGAATTCGGTTATGCCCGACGGGATCGTGCTGAGCGCGGCGAACTGGATCACAATGTCGCAGTCGTCGAAATAAACGCGCACGACGGACTGTATTATCGCGCCGTTGTTCCAGGTGTAGTCGTATTTCACGACCGGCACACCGTCCACAGTGTAAGAGGAGAATCCGTCGAACGTATAACCGCCCGCGCCGAACTGCGCGTTGAGCGCCGCGTTCACGGAGCTCTGTGTCAGCTGCGTCGACTTTGCCTGTTTCGAGAAGTTGAAAAAGCAGGTGCCGGCCGCCACGCCGTCCTTTAAGCCCGACGGAAGTCCGCTGAAATCCTGCATCGTGTATCCCGCGGGCACGGTGACCGTGATCTTCTCAAAATCGTACGGAGTGCCCTCGGGTTCTTCCGGTTCGTCGGGCTGATCCGGCGGATCGACCGGATCCTTCGGGGCGGGCGTTTTGCCGTATTGAAGCGTGATCTTCCCGCCGGAGACGTATTTGAACAGCGCCACGACGTCGTCGTTGGCGGTGAAGCCGTCGCCGTTGCAGTCGGCGGCGTAAACGTCGACCTCACCGGGTTTCGCGGATCCGCTGATGAATTTGAACAGCGTCACGACGTCTATGTTGTCGACGCTGCCGTCGCGGTTGACGTCGCCGATGCCGCCGTGACCTTCAAGCAGTGCGCCGACAGCGTCTCGTACGCGGCTGAACAGCTCGGTATCGGTGCTGTAATCGCCGAGCGCCGTGGTGACCTGCTTTATGAGCAGATCTGACGTGCCCTCGCCGAAGCGCTGATCGAGCAGAGTGAAGTAGTCGTAATCTTCGACGCCGTCGCGGATCGATTCGAGACGGAGCGAGCCGATCGGTCCGGGATAGCCGTCGCTGCCGTATTTTTCGATATATTCCCGCAGCGCTCCGCCCGGGTAGATCAACACGCCGTTGCCGTAGGTGTCGACTATCGTGCCGTTTACCGCGTGCTCGTATTTCTTGGTCCAGACTTTGGCGTTTTCCCAGTCGTTGCACATGTAGTAAAGCACGCCGTCAACGTCGTAAAGCTTCGTCTGCCAGAAAAGGATCCTGTGCTTTACCGATTCGTCGTTTATCGAGAACGTTATCTCGGGGTTATGCGGAAAGCGCGTGACGTACCACCAGACCTCGTCGCCTCCGGCTTTTTGTTCCGCCATCCTGTCGGTGAAGACTCCGAGTGTGTTTTCCATGGATTTCGTGTAGAACTGCGTGTAAAGATCGGAGTACGCCGCCTTGTCGGCGTTCGTGTTGAAGAAATACGTCTTCGGGCACCAGACGTTCACGTCGTTTTCAAGATACTTGAAGAAGTCCGTCGTCGTATTGATCATCGTGTCGTAGTGGACGGGTATTATGAGCTTATGCGCGCCGAAATACTGCGTGAACTGCGCGTTCCACGTTTTTATGTTGTTCAGCGCCGCGATCGAAAGCGGCTCGTCTCCGCCGTCCGGATAGAAATACGCTTTATCGAGCCATTCCTGTTTTTTAGACACGCGGTCGTATGCGGCCTCAAGATACGCGTCGAGGTATTTTCCGTTGACGAGCGAATCCGGGTGATGTTTCCAGAACAGAGTGAACGCCGTGCAGCGCGGGTCGTCCATATACTGCTCGACGCGGGCGTCCCAGAACTGTCCGCGCTTCGCGTAGGGAAGGGTATAGCAGTTGACCTTGTTGTCAAGCAGGTATCCGTAATATTTCGAGTAAAGATCGTCCTCGAGACCGTCCGTCGTCGTGCCTTCGCGGTTCGCGCCGACGATCACCGCCCATTCGTTCAGATCCGTCAGCGTCTTGCAGTACGACGCGACGGGCAGCGTGAAATCCCGGACGTACGCGTATACGTTCGCCTGTTTTATGACCCTGCCGTCCGCGTCTTTGACCTTGACCGTGGCGGAGTACTGCCCGGCGGGAGAATCGGCGGTCGACTTGACCTTGATGATGAACATCTGGCTCCTGTTCGCGGTAAGATCGAACTCGTGCTCGAGTACCGGGATCGGGTCGACTACCGTCTTGCCGTCGACGTTATCGAAATACCAGCCGTAGCAGACCTCTTTATCGAGCTTTTGGCCGTCCTCGTTCTTGAATTTCGAGACGGACAGCGTGAGCCCCGTTTTTGCCTCGGACGAGGAGAGCAGGAGATGACAGCCCTCCGTCTCGTTTTTCGCGAGCTTGATCTGATACGTGTTTCTGCCGTTCGGCGTCGTCTCCTCGGCAGGGGTGTTGTAATAACTGTGATCGAACCACAGCGAAATATCGCCGTCTTCGTATTCGGCGGTCACGGGTTCGTTCGATACCTCCGGCGCGTTGTCGGAGGCGATTGAAAGCAGATATTCGGCTTTTGCCTGTTCTTCTTCGGACAGGGCGTGCAGCTCGCGGTAAGCGGCAGGAGCGGATGAGGCTCCGCCGGCGCCGGAAACGGCGGGAACCGCGCACAACAGCATCAAAACGGCGGCGAGAGCCGCGGCGGTCTTTTTCACGGCAGATGATCCTTTCGGTTTTTTTATATTATAACAAAAAAACGTGCCGTTGTCAACACGTTTTTCGGATTTGAGATTACGGCGCGGCGTCAGCTC
Organism: Clostridia bacterium; assembly: GCA_017958705.1. Classification (GTDB taxonomy): domain Bacteria; phylum Bacillota; class Clostridia; order Oscillospirales; family CAG-272; genus UBA1248. The sequence goes on along the minus strand of JAGDCE010000177.1, from coordinate 2,293 downwards.
GACCGAAGTTTTTTTGAGACGCGTCCGCCGAGGACGAACATCCACAAAACGAAGATCACGATCGCCACGGGTATCGTGAACTGGTAAACTATCTGCGCGCCGGCGCCTTTTATCAGCCAGCCGGTGAGGACGAATTCGTCGCGGCGGCTGAAAAACGTGAAGTCGATCCCGAACGGCAGAACGAACAGGGTCTGGAGCCCGGAGGCGAGGAGCAGGGCGAGATGAAGCGTGTCCGTCGCCTTTCCGTTGTTTATGAGATAAAAGACGGAATACGAGAGGGTGAACAGATCAAGGGCGAGCGTCGCCATTACGGGGATGTATCCGATCACGCCGGTCATATAATCCGTGTCGGCTTTATCCGCCGCCGCGAATACCGCGACCCACGCCGCGACGGGCAAAAGCGTCAGAGCCGCGATCACGATCTTCTGTATTATTCCGGTTTTTTTCATAAAATCACCGCCGTTTTTTCTTTTCGGATATTATATCATAACCTTACGGGATTGTCAAGCCGGGGCGTGCGGGAATCGGTGCCGGGACGGTGAAAAAAACGCGCCGCGCGTGATATTTTTTGAAAAAACACTTGAAAAAAACGGGCGTTTAGTGTACAATATAGCCAGTATATGATAACGGAGGAAATATCATGGCGCAGGTTATACTGAGACCCGAGAACAACAGACCGAAAGCAAACGACAAACTGAGGATAGGCATCATCGGCTGCGGCGGCATAGCCAACAACAAGCACATGCCGTCCTTAAAAAAGATCGACAACGTCGAGATGGTCGCGTTCTGCGATATCATCATCGAGAGGGCGGAGAAGGCCGCGAAGGAATACGGCATACCCGGTGCGAAAGTTTACGAGGATTACAGGAAGCTGCTTGAAGACAAAAGCATAGATATAGTCCACGTCTGCACGCCGAACAGATCGCACAGCTTCATCACGGTCGACGCGCTCGAGGCGGGCAAACACGTCATGTGCGAAAAGCCGATGGCGATAAACGCCGCCGAGGCGAAGAAGATGCTCGACGCCGCGAGACGCACCGGCAAAAAACTGACGATAGGCTACCAGAACAGACAGCGCGACGACGCGCTTTACATGAAGCAGGAAGCGCTTGCCGGCACGTTCGGCGACATTTACTTCGCAAAAGCGACGGCTCTGCGCCGCCGCGCCGTCCCGACCTGGGGTGTGTTCATAAACGAATACGAGCAGGGCGGCGGTCCGCTGATAGACATAGGAACGCACGCGCTCGACCTCACGCTGTGGATCATGGACAACTACAAGCCCAAATACTGCGTGGGCACTACTTATCACGCGCTCAATAAAGACAGAAACACCGGCAACGCCTGGGGCGACTGGGACGTCGACAAGTTCACGACCGAGGACTGCGCGTTCGGTTTCGTCGTCATGGAAAACGGCGCGACGATAATCCTTGAATCTTCATGGGCGCTGAACCTCATCGACTGCCGCGAGGCGATAACGACCGTATGCGGCACGAAGGCGGGCGGCGACATGCTCGACGGCGTGCGCATCAACGGCGTACACCTCGGACGTCAGTATATAACGAGACCCAACCTCTCCGCCGGCGGCGTCGCGTTCTTTGAAGGCAACAAGGGCGCTGATCCCTCCGAACGCGAGGCGAGAGCGTGGATCGACGCCGTAGTCAACAATAAAGCCCCGTTCGTACTTCCCGAGCAGGCTTACGCGGTATCGCAGATCCTGAACGGCATCTACGAGTCCGCGCGTACCGGAAATATCGTATATTTCAATTGACGTCGCAGGCGATGGGTCTCCCCTCCCGAATTGCAGGAGGCCTGTAGGGGAGGGGTCTCCCCTCCCGAATATGAAATAAATCTTTAAGGAGTATATTATGAAATTAGGCGTACTTACAAATCTATACGGCAATCTTACTCTCGCAGAGGTATTGCCGAAGCTTAAAGCGCTCGGAGTCGAGGCGATAGAGCTCGGCTGCGGCGGATATCCCGGCAAAGCCCATTGCGATCCGGGTGTGCTTCTGCACGATGAAAAAGCGTATAACGACTTCATCGCTCTGATAAAGAGCTATGATATGGAAGTCTCCGCACTGTCCTGCCACGGCAACCCCGTGCATCCGGACAAGGCGACCGCGAAGATGTACGACGACGACTTCAGGGACGCCGTGCTTCTTGCGGAGAAAATGGGGATCGACACGGTGATCACGTTCTCCGGCTGTCCCGGCGATTACGACGGCGCGAAATATCCGAACTGGGTCACATGTCCGTGGCCCGTGGATTACCTGCACATACTCGATTATCAGTG
>JAGDCE010000176.1 GCA_017958705.1 Clostridia bacterium | reverse complement strand
TCGCAACGGGGAACCCCTATGCTCCCGCCGCAAGAAGACGAGATATTTTGCTGTTGCAAAATTCGATATGTTTTGCTGACGCAAAACTCGAGATACGCGCCGCATAGCGTCGCGCTCGATATGGCTTCGCCGAGATAGACCGTAGGGGTCGGCGCCCTCGACGACCCGTTTTATTATTTGTACAACTGGGGTTCGCCTCATCCACCGCAAACCGCGAACCCCCGAAAACTCGTTCCTCGTTTTCGGGGAACCTCGGCGCAGTCCCCCTTCCCCAATAGGGGAAGGTAAACAAATTTGTCCCGTAGGGACACCGAAACTATTCACTATTCACTCTTACCTCTTAACTACAAAAGATCCGCCGCGTCATGCGGCGGATCTTTTTATCATCCTGCGTTTATTTTTTCTTCTTTTTGCTGATGACGCCGGTGATGATCGCGGCGATGAGAACTACTGCGGCGACTGCTATCAGAGCGATAGCCCATCCCGGGAATTTGCTCGTCTTGCCGTCCTCGGGCGCGTTGTCGGTAGTGGCAGCGCTGTCGCCGGCTTCGGTGGTGTTATCCGGAGCGGCGGTCGTAACGTTATCGGACGCGGGCGCGTCGGTCGCGGGCGCGTCGGTTGCGGGCGCGTCGGTCGCGGGCTCGGTGTCGGGTTCCTTTTCGGTTGTTGCGGCGGCGGTCGTATCAACGTGCGGCTTCTTGCCTTCGATATACTCTATGTCGCCTATGTTGTGTCCGTCGGCGTACCATTCAAGATCTTCCGGCATGAGCTGGCAGTACGGAGTGTTTTGCGTGCCGTCGTACGCTTTGGCGTCCTCTTCGTTGTCGAAGAACGCGATGAACGCGATGTCGATGCTGTCGCCGTCTGATACGACCGCATCGTCTTCTTCATTGTGCGCCGCCTCGGCGTCACGGTTGGATTCGAGCGGGTCGAATCTTATCGTTGACGTTGCCGTGTATTTCTGGGAATTCCACGCGGACGCGACGGTCGCTTTTTCGCTGACGGTCGTCAGGTCGACTACTATGATCTCCCAGTTGCCGGTGTGGTTGTACTGTACCGGTACGAACGGTTCGGCGGCGGGGGTGATGTAGAACTGGCCTATCAGCTGTACGCCGGTGTTGTCGGTTTCGGTTATGGTGCGATATTTGACGACCGCCCATGTTACGGTGTCGGGATCGATATAATCCTGGTTGCCGTCGGGGCTGAACGTGAACGTCGCATACGGGTCGTTTCCGCTTGCCGTAATGTGGACGTAGGAGAATTCCTCAGCCGCGTTTACGGGTATGACCGTTACGATGGAAGCGATAAGCAGAATCGCTATGAAAAGAGCCGTTATTTTCTTCATGATTTCCTCCTTGAGTGTTTTCGGATAATTCCGGTCCGTTAATCGTATTTTAACACAGTTTTTCGTTTGTGTCAATACAAACCGGCGAAATATTATAAAATGTCTCGGATATAATTTTATCTAACAGGTCGGCAAGGAGGTCTATCATGTTCAAAGCGAAGATAATTTCATCACTGCAGAAGTGTTTCATCGGGGATGATCCCGAAAGCAAGCCAGCCCTCGGCAGCCTCACGGCGTATAAAAACGAAAAAGCCGCGTTCCAGCTCTGCTACCGCATGGAGGGCGTCCCGTCGCAGTTCCGCGGATTCGCCGCGATCGACGTCGTCTCCGACGTCCCGCTGTCGGTCCGCACGGTCGAACAGGTGCCGGTGCTGATGCCGGTCTTCCCGACGATGTGCGACGACGACTACCTGTCAAAAACGCCGGGATTTTATCCCGATCTGCTTCTGCCTCTGCATCACGGCGGGACCGCGGTCCCGGTCTGCGAGGAGGAGACGCGCTGTCTGTGGTTCGAAGCCGTGCCCGGCAAAAACGGATTTACGTCGGGCGAACACGAGATAAAACTCAACCATTCGCTCGGCGGCGAGGCGCTTTTCACCGGCTCGCTGACGATCACCGTGATCGACGCCGAGCTTCCGCCGTCGGTGCTGCTTTACACACAGTGGTTCCACTGCGACTGCCTCGCGAGCTACTACAACGTGCCGGTGTTCTCCGAAAAGCACTGGAAGATAATAGAAAACTACGCGAGATGCGCCGCCGAAAACGGAATGACGATGATACTCACGCCGGTATTCACGCCGCCGCTCGACACGCATATCGGCGGCGAGCGCGCCACTGTCCAGTTGGTCGAGGTCAAAGTCACGGACGGCGGTTACGAATTCGGCTTCAAAAAGCTGAAGCGCTGGATCCGCATGTGTCACCGCGTCGGCATATACAATTTCGAGATCTCTCATCTGTTCACGCAGTGGGGCGCGGCGCACGCGCCGAAGATCGTCGCCGACGTCGGCGGCGTCGAAAAGCAGATATTCGGCTGGGACACCGATTCGCGCGGTGAAGAATACCGCGGTTTCCTCGCCGCGTTCATACCGGCGCTGCTCGGATTCCTGCGCTCCGAGGGAGTCGATAAAAACTGCCGCTTCCACGTCTCCGACGAGCCGTCCGCACAGCAGCTGTCTGTCTACAGAGAGGCGAAGAAGGGGATCTCGGAGCTTCTGCGCGGATACCCGATAATGGATGCGCTGTCAAGTATCGAATACTACCGCGACGGCGTGGTGGAACATCCGATACCCGCCTGCGATCACATCGAGCCGTTCTACGAGGCCGGGGTGCCGGATCTGTGGACTTATTACTGCTGCGGTCAGCACACCGGAGTGCCGAACAGATTTATAGCGATGCCGTCTTACCGCACGCGCATAATCGGTTTCCTGTTCTACAAGTACGACGTCAAGGGCTTTTTGCAGTGGGGCTATAATTTCTACAACAACGCCGGCAGCTACGACCCGATAAATCCGTATATCTCGAGCGCCTGCGACTATTTCGGACAGGCCGGCGACGCATTCTCCGTCTGGCCGGCGCAGGACGGCACGCCGTATGAATCGATAAGGATTCGCGCCTTCGCCGAAGCGCTCGACGATCTGCGCGCACTGCGCCTCTGCGAGAGCATCTACGGCAGAGAATATACCGTGAAACTGCTTGAAGAAGGGCTCGAGCGCCCGCTGAAATTCGCCGATTATCCGAGATGCGAGGGATATATCCTTAAAACGAGAGAGAAGATCGACCGCGCGGTCGCCGCGGGGCTTAAAAAATGAAAAGCGAGTGCAAAACTCCGCAGTCGAGGTGCGAGGACTGCGAATACTACGATTACGACGAGCGGTACAACGAGTATTACTGCAAAATGTCGCTCGACGAGGACGAGGCGGAACGCTTCGCCGCCGGAAACACCGGCGCCTGCCCTTATTTCAAGCCCTACGACGAATACATGTCGGTAAGAAAACAAAACTGAGACGTGACGGCAAAAGATTTTCGGCGCCACGCAAAAGGACCGGAGCAAGGATCGTTTCCTGCCCCGGTCCGTTTTATTCCCGGCGTTATCCGGACGGCGCTGCGATCAGATCTCGAACAGCTCCGCCAGCTCGTCGGGCGAGGAGCCCGCGATGAAATCGCCGCACCCGGCGAGTCTTTCCGCAAGGTCCGCGCGCGTCAGCCGGCAGCCGACGAGCGACTCCTCGAGCGCCGACACGGGCTTCACGCCGAAATAGTCGCCCTCGAAGCGCGCTTCGGTTATCCTGCCGTGATCGGCGGTGTACGACAGCCGCACCGTGCCGTACGGGAAACGGCGGCTCACGACCTTGCCGTACTGCTTTGATATGCCGTAGTTCCACTCCCACGTCGCGTACTTTTCCGCGCGCAGAGTCTCAATGCCCGCAATCTGAGACGCGGAGAACGATTCGGGATCCCCGCTGACGGCGGCCATCAGCGCGCCGCGCAGACCGAGCACCGTCATATCCGGCAGATATTCGATCAGATTGCAGACGCGCGAGCGCACGCTTTTGATGCCTTTCCCGGTCATTTTCTCGGGATCGACGCGAAGCGCGCCCGCCATCTCCGAAACGTCGGCGTTGAAGAGCAGCGTGCCGTGATGGAGTATCTTTCCGTTATACACGCACTGCGCGTTGCCGGAGAATTTACGCCCCTCCGCGGTCATGTCGTTGCGGCCGGAAAGCTCCGCCGGAACGCCGAGCGAGCGGAGCAGGTCGATGACCGGCTCGCAGAAGCGCCGGAAGTCGATGCCGGACGGCCCGTCCTTCGGGACGATGAACGTGTAGTTCAGATTTTCCGGGTCGTGGAACACCGCGCCGCCGCCGGTCAGCCGGCGCACCACGGCGATGCCGTTATCGCGGACGAACGTGCGGTCGATCTCGGCGTATGCGTTCTGATTGCGCCCGATTATGACGGAGCGGCTGTTGCGCCAGAGCATGAAGACCGGTCCGTCCTCCGTGTCGAGCAGATACTGCTCCGCGGCGAGATTGAAATAAGGGTCGGTGCAATCGTTTATATACAATCTCATGCTTTCCTCATCAGATCGGTCAGTTTTTTCGAGCTGAAATAATCGCAGACCATGCGGTCGAATTCCGCCCACATCGGCAGCGTCTGACAGTGCGCCGCGCGCGGGCATTCGACATCGTCAGCGAGGCACGCGACGGTCGTGAGCGAGCTTTCCGTCAGCTTCAGTATCTCGTATACCGTGTATTGTTCCGGCGGACGGCAGAGCGTATAGCCCCCGCCCTTTCCGCTGCAGCCGGCGATCAGTCCGCCGTGCACGAGATCCTTTACTATTATCTCAAGATATTTTTTTGAGATCTGCTGTCTTTCCGCTACGTCCTTCAAAGGGACGGAAACGCCGCCGTTCTCGGCTATGTCGATCATCACGCGAAGTGCGTAACGGCCTTTTGTTGATATCATGTCATCCGCCTCCGTTGCTTTTTGCATATTATATCACAGGGTAAATGACCGTGTCAAGATAAAAAAGTTTACAAAGCGTGAAAATGCGGGAAACGGGGCGCCCGGACCGCGGGCGTCTTTCAAACAAAACGAGCCGTGCGTGAATGCCCGACCGTCATAAGGATATTTTTTCACCTCACGTTCGAGTGGTGAGTAAGCGCGCACTTAACAAAAGCAGACTGAGAACAAAATCAGTCTGCTTTTTCGTGTTCAACCGGTATAATGAAGACGGGCTATGCCCTAATGAAGACGGCAACTTGGTTGCCTAATGAAGCGAAGCCGCACGCTTGAAGAAAACCGTTGAATTCGAATTTCTTCATCAGCGAAGCGTCTTCATTTCTTCATTAGCCCGCTTGCGGGCGTCTTCATTTTCGGCGCGGCAAAGTTTATACATAATACTTCCTTATCACGCCGCGCCGAACACGGCTCGTTTGTTTTTTATGCGTCAGTACGACAGATACAGATCGTTTAAAGCCGGGGAGAGCTTTTCGCCGTCGGACAGATCGGCGGCCGAGATTATCGCGACGCCGAGACCGTTCTGCGAGTAGTTGAGTCCGGCTATATACGCGGCGGCGTTGAGCGGTACGTAAAGCACACCGTCTTCAACGAACGGCGCGACGGGTATCATATATACGTCGCCTCCGCGTTTTACGTCGGTACTGTCTGCCAGGAACATGAAGGTCTTGCCTTTATACGTTACCGTCGCCGTACCGTCCGACGCCGACACCGTTACGCTCATATCCTTTATGATGCCGAGCGAGGCGGCGGGGACGAACAGCCTGTTTTTGTACATCACGGGCAGAACGGCGGTATCCGCTTCGTAAACGGGGACGGTCTTGCCGTCGGATAACGCGTAAGGTCTGTTCGCAGTGAACGACGCGCCGTCGCCCAAGACCGCTTTCACGTTGTCGGTAAGCCGGGTTTCTTTTGCCGTTGATCTGTAAGCATAGTTGAAGCGCGCGTTCGGCGCGGCGTCGCCCAGGTCGAGGAACTGCATGATCTCACCGGTTTCGGTAGAGTTGTCCGCCCATTTGAAGTTGAAGTCGGAGCCGAGCCCGCAGGTCTTGTCGTCGAGCTTGATAACGACGTGATCCTCGCCGATATATATCTCGCCTTTAC
>JAGDCE010000175.1 GCA_017958705.1 Clostridia bacterium | reverse complement strand
GCAGTACACGACCTCGTCGTAACTGCCGCCCGTCAGGCATCCCGCGGGGACCGCGTTTTCGATCACCGCGGCGGCGGGCGTATGCGGCCTCTGCGCGTTGTTGACGGTATGGACGATACCGCATTCAAGACATACGTATGCCGCCGTGCCGACGTGAGTGCAGTCGGCCGCCGTCATGCTGACCGGGTTACTGTAATCGTACTTGTGCGGGGCGTCTTCTTTTCCGTTCCAGAGCGCGGTGAATTCGGCGTTGGAATACGTCTGCGTTTCGTTGAACGCCGGAACGCGCGCCGTATTCAGCGCCGCGTTTATATCATTCGCGGTCGCCGTTTTATATCCGCCGCGTGCCGCGAGAATCGCTACGAGTACCGCGACGGCGAACACCGCCGCACCGGCGCGTGCCGCCGAGCCGAGCAGATATCGGAGCAGCGTCTCCTTTTTCTTCTTTTCGTTCTCTTTTTCGCGCCGCAGCTCCCTTCTGTCCTTTTCGTACGGCGGGGTGTTGGCGCCGAATATGTTTTCCTCGTGCATGGTCACGGAAGATTCACGGAAAAACGACACGTCGGGATATACCGGAGTGTATTCCGGAAGCACCGAATGTTCTTTTATTCCGTTGAATTCCCGGCTCTTTCCCTCTTTTTTCTCCATTTTTCCCGCTCCGTAAAACCGTTTGCAAACGTATCGCGCAAGTATAAGCGCGGTTTATTTTATAACGATCTCGGCGATGCCCGCCTGCCCGCCGTCAAAGCGGATGCAGAGGCGCGAGGCTCCCGCCGTGTCTATCTTCGTATAAGGCGATACCGAAACGTTTGCCGACGCGGCGCCCGCGGCGTCCTCGGTATATACCGTGACGCCGGCCGTTTCAGTGAGATAAAGCTCCGCCGTCACGGCTCCTGCGACGTCGAGCGAAAGCGTTTTGCCGGCGATCTTGTCGGGCGACGGCGAGAACACCGAAAACAGATCTTTGTCGGACAATGCCGAAAAATCCGTATCAGGGTCGCCGTCAAACAGCGCGCCTTCGGGCAGCGTCGAGCCGCGTTTTATCTCAAACTCGGTGATCATCACCCAGTACGTCTGCTCCGCCGTGCAGCGCACGCGGACGTATCTCGCGTATATCTGCCCGTCGTATACCGTCGTCCTGCCGTCCACGCGGCAGAGCTGTTTGAATTCCAGACCGTCCGCCGAGTATTCGATCACGCCGCTTCTTATATAATCGTTCGCGTGTGAATCGCTGCCCATGTAAAGGCGCACGCCGGTGACGTCGGACGCCGATCCGAGGTCGACCGTGAAGCTGCTGTTCAGCGCCGGCGCGGCCGACGACCAGAAGCACGTCGCGCCGTCGCCGTCGATCGCGTTCTCGGGCTTGTTGTCGAGATACACCGGCATGTCGGTCGCGGCTTTTTTGCCCGACGACGCCGGGCGGCGGGTCGTATTCGCTTCAAACGTGCGGATTATGACCCAGTTGGACGCCGTCGTGTCGCCGTTACGCACACGAAGCGAAACCGCGCTTATGTTCAGCCCGTCGAGGAAGATCTCGTCGCCGAGCCGTCCGGAGGCGAGTTTTTTCCAGCTCCTGTTGTCAGCGGAATATTCGATTATTATATCGGCTAAAGCGTCGCGGCCGTTGTCTCCCGTTGAGATATAGACGTTTCTCACCGTCGTTTTGGCCTGAAATTTTATGCCTATATATCCTTTTCCGCCGTCGGACGCCTGCATCAGCGTGCCGGCGCTCCAGAAAAACGTCCGGTCGTCGCCGTCGACTATGTTTATGACCGAATGTCCTTCATATTCGCGGCAGTCAGTGAACGCCTCGGCGGACTCAGCCGCTATCTTCTCCTCGCCGCGGATCACGGAGTTTATCCGCGATCTGCCCGAAATGAGCATCGGCATCAGCACGTCGCGGCTGACTATGGCGGCGCTTTCGCCCGCTTTGCCGTATTCGGACACGTACGCGAGCGCGCGTTCGTTCTTCGCGGCGCCGTCGCCCGCGGTATCGAACGCGACGAGCTCCGCCGCCGCGCCGACGTAGGCTTCGGCTTTTTCAAGCCACGGTTTTATTTCGTTTATAAGCTTCTCCCCGCCGAAGCTCTTCAGATCGGCGAGATCTTTTTTCATCTTTTCAAGCTTTGCCGAAAGCTGTGCGGCGGATCCCGCGTCCGCTCCGTAGGAATTTATCAGATCAAGGAGCGAAAGCGAAGATCTGTCCTTGTTTATCATCGAGCCGCGCATCAGATCCATGAACGCGAGCATTCCGTCGGTACAGCGCGGCGCGAGTATCGCGGCGGCCTCCTCCGCGGAACGTTCAGCGTTGTACGCGGAGGGGTTCCACAGATAATCGGCGACGGTCATCAGCGGCAGAAACGACGCGTAGCCCTGATTCATCGGGTTCGAGACGAGCCCGGCGATCGAGTCGCACAGCGTTTTGTCAAGTCCCTCGCACGGCCCCATGAAGAGCCTGTCCGCCATCGTGTCGTTCACCGGGTAGTTCCACCAGATGAAGACTTTTCTGCCGAGTTTTTCATTGATCCCTTTCAGGTCTTTCTCTTTTATCGTCTCAGGGATAACTCCGGTGCCGGTCCACATCACGACGATATCCGGGTCGATCAGCGGCGCGATCACGTCGGTATACCGAGACAGCATCGCGGTGCAGAATTCCGGCGTTATCATTATCAGATCCGAACAGCCTTCGTGAGTTTTTATGAATCCGCTCTGGAAATCGTTGACGAGCCGCGCGTGGCCCTCCGCGTCGTGCGTCTCTATGTCGTCCAGGAATATCGCGAAATCGCGGACGCCGAGGTCGTAGATCGAGGCGCATTTTTCAAACAGCTTCTGCAGGTCTTTATCGTATCCGGCGCCGAGGTCGATATCGATGCCGGGAGAGATCGCGTATACGAAGCCGACGTTGTTTTCTTTCGCGCCGTCTATCAGCGTGCGCATGCGGTCGAGTTCTTTTGAAGTGTATTTATCGCGCCACCTCGCGCGGTGCTTAGGATCGTCCTTCGGCGCGTATATGTAAGTGTTCAGTTTATTGTCGCCCATCATGCGGAACAGATCGAGACGGAACTCGTCCGTCCACGCCTGACCGTAAAAGCCCTCGATCACCCCGCGCAGCGCGGACGCTGGCCTGTCGTCAACGTCGGCGGCGGCGATCCTGCCGTCGGCGCAGAGCTGTGACAGCGTGCAGACCGCGTTGAAAACACCGCTTCTGCCGGAGGCGTGCAGTTCTATTCCGTTGCTTCTGACTTTGAGCGTATACGCCCCGTCGGAAAGCGGATCGTCGACAGTCACGTCAACGGGCAGGCCGCCCTCTCCGACGGTGAAGCCGAAGCGCGCGAAAACGTCGTCGTAATCGCCGGTCGACGGCGACAGAAGCGCCGCGTCGGCGGAATCTATCCCGCGTACCGAAACCCGGTACGACTGCGGGTTCGGATAAACGCTGACGTGCAGTTCATCCGTGTATATTTTCTGTGTTTCAGTATCCGTCGCGGCGTCCGTATCCGTGACGGTGCCGGCGTCCGTATCCGTGTCCGTGACCGGCGCGTCGCCCGGCGTGCAGGCGGATAAAAGCAGCGAAAGAACGAGCACCGCCGAGATAAAAATCGTAATGTATTTCTTCATAAATATCACCTCAATTGTAATTATACAATAAAACGCGCCGCTTGTCAAGTACCGCGGACTATTATGGCGGCGATCCGCGCAAAGTCGACAAAACTCTTGACATTGCGCGTATATTGTGATATAATCGTCTTACCAACAAAAAACGAGGTGAATAATATGGCAACGAACAAGAACAACGACGCGGCGCAGGACGCCGCAAAGAAAGCTCTCGCCGCCGTACAGGCAAAAAAAGCCGCCGAGAAGAAGAAAGTTGAACATACGATAACTCACGTCGGTCAGGAAAGCACTTCCGCCGAGGAACTGCTTGCGATAACCAAAAAGAACGCAACGCCCTACCGCATAGGCGCCGTGGTGCTCTGGCTGCTCGCGATCGGATTCGAAGTGCTCGCGATCCTGTTCTTCAAATGCGTGATCCAGTTCCCCTTCACCATGGAAAAGCCGGGATGGTACGCCGCCTGGATCGTCTGTCTGGTACTTGACCTCATCTGCGTCGTCATCGGTTCATTGCTCTGGAAGAAAGGCAACCATCTCGATCCCAAATCCGCGAAGAACAAGCTCACGTTCTGGCTGCACAACAACCTCGGCCTCGTGATGGCCGCTCTCGCGTTCTTCCCGTTCATCATAGTCGTGCTGACCGACAAGAACGCTCAGAAACAGTCTAAGATCATCGCCGTGGCCGCCGCGGTCGTCGCGCTGATTATAGCGGGTCTGACCGGTTACGACTGGAACCCCATCTCCCAGGAAGAGCTTCTTGAGAGCGCCGGCGTAGGCGATCACGTGTACTGGACCGAAAGCGGCACCGTATATCACGCTTTCGAGGACTGCTCGCACCTCAACCACTCGAAGGAACTGTTCGAGGGCACCTCGACCACCGCCATCGAGCAGGGCAAGACGAGGATCTGCAAGACCTGCGAACAGAGAGCCGAAAAAGAAGCCGCTAAAGCCGACACGGTAGTGACCGAAGTCGAACAGACGCCGGTAGAATAAAAGACGGAACAAAAAAAGCCGCTTGAGGGACGCTTGCCATATGGCAGGCGTCCCTCGCGGTTTGTTTACGGGTTTGGTGCGAATGGATCAATGAGGTCATATCATCAAAAGTCAAGGTTTGCATTAGTGAAATCGTGCAATAGGCGTCAGCTTT
>JAGDCE010000174.1 GCA_017958705.1 Clostridia bacterium | reverse complement strand
GGGGGGTGCGGTGTAACCGCACCTTGCGGGGTGGGGACCCACCATATTCGTCCCGAAGGGACTCCTTAACTCGCCTCGCGGGGGATCCCGCAGGCGAATTTCACTTGCCCGAAGGGCAAATTTCACTTGACGTCAGTCAAATTTCACGTTCCGCCCCCGGCGGAACATTTCACTCCGCGTCAGCGGCAGGGGGGCGGGGAGTCCCCAAAAGCGCGAAGCGCACCGAACGTCCCGCAGGGACTCCGACCGTGAAAGAGCACAGAACGCTTCGCGAAAGCGCAGAAAGCGTACTTTTTTAACATTTAACGGTTGAATGCCCTCTCATCATCTGTTATAATATGATATCATTGACAGAAGGCGGTGTTTCGGCATGCTCTCAACTGTATATACCTGCGGACTGCGCGGCATAGACGGATACGTGGTGACGGTCGAATGCAACAGCGCGGCCACGCTTCCGTTCTTTGACATAGTAGGTCTGCCGGACACGGCGATAAAAGAGTCGAAAGACAGGATAAATTCCGCTGTGATGAACTCCGGAATGATATTCCCGCAGAGCGGTCTTACGGTCAATCTCGCGCCGGCCGACCGCAAAAAAGAGGGCTCTTCGTACGATCTTGCGATCGCCGTTGCGGTACTCGCCGCGTCGGAGGTCATAAGTCCGCTCGCCGATCTCACGCGCTCGTGCTTCATGGGCGAGTTGTCGCTGTCGGGCGATCTGCGCCCGGTGCGCGGCGCGCTCTGCATGGCAGTCGCGGCGAAAGCCGCCGGCATCACTGACGTTTACGTCCCGGCTGAGAACGCGAAAGAGGCGTCAGTCGTCGAAGGGATAACCGTATATCCGGCAAAAAGCCTGTACGAGATAATCACGCATCTGAACACCGACAACAAGATAAAACCCGTCGCCTTCAACGGCAGCGTTTTTACCGATTCGTTAACCGATTTTCTTCTCGACTTCTCCGACGTGAAAGGTCAGGAGGCGGCGAAACGCGCCATAGAGGTCGCCGTGACCGGCGGTCACAACATCCTCATGATCGGCCCGCCCGGCACCGGCAAAAGCATGCTCGCGAAGCGCATACCGACGATAATGCCGCCGATGAGCTTCGACGAAGCTATCGAGACGACGAAGATCCATTCCGTCGCCGGCACTCTGCCGCCCGACGTGTCGCTTATGACGCAGCGTCCGTTTCGCTCGCCGCATCACACGATGTCAAGTGCCGGGCTGTCCGGCGGCGGTCAGATACCGACTCCCGGCGAGATCTCGCTCGCGCACAACGGCGTGCTGTTCCTCGACGAGCTGCCGGAATTCTCACGCTCCGCGATGGAGGCGATGCGCCAGCCGCTCGAAGACGGGCGCGTCACGATCACGCGCGTCAACGGGAAGCTGTCGTTCCCGAGTAAATTCATGCTCGTCTGCGCGATGAACCCGTGCAAATGCGGTTATTTCGGCTCGACCGTGCGCCGCTGCACCTGCACTCCGCAGGAGATACGCAGATACTTATCGAAGATATCCGGTCCGCTGCTCGACAGGATAGACATACAGGTCGAGATGCCGTCTCTTACGTTCGAGGAGCTTGCGAAGCGGCCGAACGGCGAATCGTCGGCCGTCATACGCGAACGCATACGCAAAGCCCGCGAGTTCTCCGCGGAGCGCAACAGGGCGTCCGGCATAACGAACAACGCTCAGATGAGCAGCGCGCAGATCAGAAAATACTGCAACGTCAACGCCGAGGGCAAAAAGATCCTCAAAGCGGCGTTTGAAAAGCTCGGTCTGTCCGCCCGCGGATACGACAGGATACTGCGCGTCGCCCGCACCGTCGCCGACATCGACGCCTCCGAGCAGATCACCGATTTCCACATCGCGCAGGCGGTGAGCATGCGCTCGCTCGACCGCAAATACTGGCACTGATATCAATTTACCGGAAGGGGATACATAAAATGGTCAAGATTAAGCAGTTATATGAGGGAAAAGCAAAGAAAGTCTACGAGACGGACGATCCGCAGTATCTGATCGTCAGCTACAAGGACGACGCGACGGCGTTCAACGGGCTCAAGAAAGGCACGATCGCCGGCAAAGGCGTCATCAACAACCGCATGAGCAACCGTCTCATGAAAATGCTCGAGAACAACGGCGTCCCGACGCATTACGTCGAGGAGCTGTCCGACCGCGACACGGTCGTGCGCAGGGTATCGATAGTGCCGCTCGAGGTCATAATCAGAAACATTTCCGCCGGGTCCTTCTCAAAAAGATACGGCGTGGAGGAGGGCATCGTTTTCGCGCGCCCCACGATAGAATTCTCGTATAAGAACGACGAGCTCGGCGACCCGCTGCTCAACGACGACCACGCGCTCGCGCTCGGTCTGGCGACCGAGGAGGAGATCGCGGAGATAAAGCGCCTCGCGTTCCGCGTAAACGATGTGCTCAAACAGTTCTGGGCGGGCTGCGGCGTTACGCTCGTCGACTTCAAGCTCGAATTCGGAAGACTGCCCGACGGCAAGATCATCCTCGCCGACGAGATATGCCCCGACACCTGCCGTCTCTGGGACAGCAAGACGAAGGAAAAACTCGACAAGGACCGTTTCCGCCGCGATCTCGGCGGAGTCGAGGACGCTTACGCGGAGATCATGCGCCGCCTGAACGAAGCAATGGAATAAAACGAAAAAAGCAGACCGGTTTCCGGTCTGTCTTTTTGTTTTGCGTTATCAGTCTTCTTCTTTTTCCTCGCCGTCTTCTTCCTCGTCGAAATCGGGGTCTTCCTCATATTCGTCGATCTCGACTTCAGGCTGAAGCGTTTCGTCGTATTCGCCGTCGGGCAG
>JAGDCE010000173.1 GCA_017958705.1 Clostridia bacterium | reverse complement strand
GGTCACGGTCAGGCTGTCGCGGTTCTCGTCTTCATACCGCAGAAAAGCGGAGACGATCTCGTAACCGTCAGACGCCTGAAATTCTATCTTCACCTGCTGACCGGGCTCGAGGAACGTGCCGGACGACGGTGAAACGTCCTTCCCCTCGATTTTTACGGCTTTTATATGATCGTTGCTCGATGTGCCCCACCATCCGGCGAGGACGCTTTTGACGTCCTTAACGAATTTCCTGCCGTCCGTGCTGATCATGAAATCGACCGAGGCGATCCTGTCGCCGCTGCCGTTGACCGCCCAGACCGATATCTCATAGATACCGGCTCCGGTTATGCTGTTTTTCAGATCGACGGGGCGGTCCGTCGGGATGAAGCCGTCGTCGATCCCGAGCCAGTACCGGGAATTGCCGCTCACTTCGTCCCAGTCGAGCAAGCCGTCCTCGCTCAAAGAGATCCCGGTCACGGCCGGCACCTCCTCCGCGCTGACGGCGGTCGTCATTGCCCCGAGGACGAGGAATACGGCGAGCAGAGCGGACAGTATTCTTTTTTTCATATAATTCACCCCCAAAAACGGCTTTGCCGTCACAGAGCTTCAAACATCGCCGGACCGTGCTTTTTCAGCGCCGAATAAAGCACCGCGGCGCCCGCTGACATCAAGGCGCAGATGACGCCGAGATAAACGCCCGGGTCGACAAATAGGCAGAGCGGCAGATACGGCAGCGCGACTGCCGCCGCGAGCCCCCAGCCGCCGAACAGACAGATTAGCGAACAGCGGCTCTGTTTTATGATCACCGCCTCGCTCGTCCAGCCGAGCTCCGCGAAACGCAGTCCGATAAACATCTTGACTATTGCGTCAAGGCACACGAACAGGACGCAGAACACGACCATAAGGATCTTTACGTACACCGCTCCGTCGACTATGACCGCCGCGCAGACGGTGCAGAACAGCGCCGGCACGCCGGTTATGAGCAGATGAAGCCGTATTTTTGCCCGAAGCACGTCGAATGCGCCGACAGGGACGGATCTTACGATCCAGATGTTTTTGCCTTCAAGCGAAACCGACATGGCGGATATGCTGTTAGTCGACGCGATCATGCATATGACGGCGCACAGCATGACGGCGATCAGCCCGGAAAACCGTCCCGCCGTATCGGATATTGCCGAAATGACGAAATTCCCGCGCCAGAGCAGCAGCGCGCCCGCCGCCGGCAGAAACAGTGCCGCTAAGCCGCAGTTCAGCATATACATCGGGCTTGCGAGAAATCTTTTAAGTTCCTTCACGAACAGTGCGGAGCCGGCGCCCGCGCTCTTCATGCGCTTTTCGCGGTAGACCGTTTTTTTGACCGAGGCGGATGATCCCGTGATGCCGAAAAACGTCGATTTCAAGAGTAACCACACGAGCGCGAACAGCGCCGCGGCGACCGCGACGCAGATCAGCGCGGGAACGAGCTCACCCGCGCCCGCGGCGCCGAACACGTACAACGCGTACGCCGAGCCGCGGATCTTTTCTCCATACTGCGCGGCGTTCTCGACAAGTGCCGAGACAAGGCTCTGAGCCTTGAAATAGATGAAATAATAGCCCGCGATCAAAGCGACGGACGCTATAACCGTGATTATGCTCTTGTTTTTGATCCGCGCCCCGATCTTCGCGATCACCCAGCCGAGCAGGCACGAGAGCGTGAAAACGACGGCAGGTATCACGAGTATGAACACGAAAAAGCCCGCGATCGCGCGCGGGTCGCCCGCGAATATCAGATACGCGGCGTAAGCCGCAACGACTATCACGCCGGAATAGATCAGTCCGAGCAAATATACGCACGCGGCGCGCGAGGCGGCTATCGTGCGCACCGGGATCGGCATCGAGAGCAGCAGCTCGTTATCCTTCGCAACGTACAGCATGTTGTAAGTCGAAAACGCGCTGCCGATCATGCCGAAAAACAACGCTATTCCGCCGAATATGCAGAAATACAGCCACCCGAAACCGGCGTCGTAAAGCGGTCTGCAGATGCCGGCGCCCATTGTGAAGAACGTCCCCGCGAAGAAAACGAGAACAACGCCGAACAGGATGAACATACCGATGATCGAGCTCTTCGGCTTTGCCTTGTTCCGTCTGGCGTCGTACAGATACGAGCGGAATATCTCGTAAAACTGTTTTTTAAGAAGTATGCGGAACATCATTCGGCCTCCAGTTCAAGGAAGACCTCTTCGAGAGAATCGTCGCCCTTGACCTCCTCCATCGTGCCGGATCTGATCAGTTTTCCCTGCTTGATTATAGCGACCTTGTCGCAGAGCTTTTCCGCGACCTCGAGCACGTGGGTCGAGAAGAATATCGCGCCGCCATCGTCGCACAGCTGACGCATCATTCCTTTCAGCGTGTGAGACGCCTTGGGGTCAAGCCCGACGAACGGCTCGTCCATTATTATGAGCTTCGGCGAATGAAGCCACGCGGAGATTATCGCGAGCTTCTGCTTCATGCCGTGCGAATACGCGGCGACCGGCTGGCCGAGGTCGGCCGTCAGCTCGAATACGTCGGAAAGCTCGCGTATCAGCCGCTGTCTCTCCTCCGCTCCGACGCCGTATACGTCGGCGATGAAATTCAGATATTTTATACCCGTCATAAAATCGTACAGATCGGGGTTGTCGGGTATGTACGCCGTCTTTTTCTTGCAGGCGATCGGATCCTGTTTCAGCGGGATCCCGTCTATGTATATGTCGCCGGCGTCGAACGTCATGACTCCGGCGACGCTCTTAAGCGTCGTCGTCTTGCCCGCTCCGTTGTGGCCGATGAATCCGTATATCTCGCCGCAGTTTATGTGAAGGGACAGATCGGACACCGCCTGCACGTCCCCGTATTTTTTCGTTAAATGCTCGATTCTAAGCATGATGCCTCCCCGGACCGAGCCGGTCCGTTTATGATTCAGAGTTTAAGTTTTTCAAGTTCTTCCGGATACTTTTTCGGCTCTTTGAGGACCGTTACCGGAGCGCCGGGAAACAGCGCCGAGAGCTTTTCGACCGCCTTCGGCGCCTCTCCGCCGCCCGCGTACAGGACGAAAGACACGTCCTTGCCCGTAAGGTCGAGCGACGAGATCACGGTATTGACCGGCGGCGAGATCCTGCCGTTCCAGACGGGCGAGCCGATCACGACGGCGTCGTATCCGAACAGATCGGGATCGAATCCGCTCAGCTTTTCTTTTTTACCGATACCGGCGGCAAATCCGCCCTTCATGATCTGCAGAAAGAAGCTCTTAGGCATCGGCTTTTCGGTTATGACTTTTCTTGTATCGTATCCGTTTTGCGCCAGATACGCGGCGACCGCGTCTCCGCTGCCGCTCAAGCTGTAGTATACAAACAGTTTTTTCATATGTTTCTCCGTTTTGCAAAACGGTGCGCCCGTTGCCGAGCGCACCGTTGTGTTTTGCTTTTATTCGTACAGCTTACTCATGTTGGTGAGCTTTCTGTATTTCTCCTTCGCCTGTTTCTCGGCCGCCGCGAAGAGCTCTTCGGCTCTCTCCGGGAACGCTCTGACAAGCGAATTGTATCTCGTCTCGGTCATGATGAAATCACGGTAGGAGAGCGTGGGCTCCTTGGAGTCGAGCTTGAACGGCTGCTCCGCGTCGGGATTGAAGCGGAAGTTGAACCAGTAGCCGGACTGTACTGCGAGCTTTGTCTCCTCCATCGCGGTCGCTAGACCTTTCTTGATACCGTGGTTGATGCACGGAGCGTAACCGATGATCAGGGACGGGCCGTGATATGCTTCCGCCTCGGCTATCGCCTTGACGGTCTGCGCGTAGTCGGCGCCGAGCGCGACCTGAGCGGTGTAAACGTATCCGTATGACATCGCGATCTGCGCGAGATCCTTCTTTTTGGTGTTCTTACCGGCCGCCGCGAACTGAGCCACGGAACCGGTAGGCGTTGCCTTGGAGGCCTGTCCGCCGGTGTTGGAGTACACCTCGGTATCGAATACGAAGATGTTGATGTCCTCGCCGGACGCTATCGCGTGGTCGAGACCGCCGAAGCCTATATCGTAAGCCCAGCCGTCGCCGCCGAAGATCCAGACGGATTTCTTTTCAAGCATATCGGCGGAAGCGACTATCTCGCGGGCCGCGCCGGAGTCGCACTTCTTCGCCGCTTCGAGCAGAGCCTTGCCGGCCTCGCCGGAAAGCTTGCCGTCGTTCATGACCTCGAGCCACTTCGCGCCGGCTTCCTTAGCCTCGTCGCTGCTGCAGTCGCAGGCGATGAATTTCTTAACGGTCTCAGCGAGTTTTTCTCTTCTCTGTCTGACGGATATCGCCATACCGAGGCCGT
>JAGDCE010000172.1 GCA_017958705.1 Clostridia bacterium | reverse complement strand
TGATGCCGCGCCTCCTCGTTATCGGCGCAGTCAAAGTATCCGTTGCCTGCCACGCGGTACATATCATACATGGTGGAGGTCACCGTCGCTTTCACTCTCGTATCGACACAGGCGGTCTGTAAAGCCATACCGCCCCAGCCGCATAACCCGATGATGCCGATACGTTCGGGATCGACGTTTTCCTGTACGGACAGAAAATCGA
Organism: Clostridia bacterium; assembly: GCA_017958705.1. Taxonomy (GTDB): domain Bacteria; phylum Bacillota; class Clostridia; order Oscillospirales; family CAG-272; genus UBA1248. Next base: position 4,660 of record JAGDCE010000172.1, on the reverse strand, counting down.
CCGCCGCCTGAAAATCCTCCACGTCGATATCCGGGGAATGCATCGCGCGGGGATATCCGCCCGATTCACCGGTAAAGGACGGATCGAAAGCGATCGTCAGGAAACCGCGCTCCGCCATCGTCTGCGCGTAAAGCCCCGATGACTGTTCCTTGCACGCGCCGAAGGGCCCGCTGACGGCGATGGCGGGCAGTTTCCCTTCCGCGTTCTTCGGTACGTACATATCCGCCGCAAGCGTGATACCGAAGTGATTGACGAAGGTCACTTTCTTATGATCTACCTTTTCGCTTTTCGGAAAGGTCTTATCCCATTCTTTTGTAAGCGTAAGCTGTTCTGTTTTCTTCATGATCGTAATTCCTTTCAATTTTTATATTTCGATATATGTAATCTGTTCAATCTGTCATCTCGAACCGTTATAGTTCCGCAGATAAAACCGACGTCTAACCGTCGGCTTTATTTGCGGTCATATTCTTTTTGCTAAACTGCTTCAGCAGTTCTTTCAGCAGATACCCGATCCACGCGAAGAGGACGATCATCGAAAGGTGTTCTCCGAACGTTAGGATCAGCGGTTTGTCAAAATCGAAGAAGACGAACTGCGTTTGAAGGAACATATACTCATACAGGCGGTTTACGATGAACGCATACGCGCCGAACACGGCGATCAGCGTGAGTATGACGGAGAAAGTAACAAACGCCGCCTTTTTCTTTTTCAGCGGGTTTAGCCATATATCTGCGTGAAATCCGAGGTGCAGGCTCATCAGCGCAAAGCCCCAGTAAGAAAGAAGCATATGCGCCGTTCGTGCGACAGCGGAAAGTCCCTCCGTCGGCAGGAAGGTGTAGAGATGTTTTGACATCACTATCCCGCTGACGGGAAGCGCAATCATCACAACGAACAAAATGATATTCAGCGCCGTGTTGACGATCCTCGCGGGCGTTTGCTTTCCCTTGAACATTGCCGCCGTCGCTTTGCAGTTAAGAATATGGTGCGTTATGAACAAAACAAGCATTCCCGTGCCGACGATTTCGTGCAGCGTCTCTCCGACCAACGAATACGCCATCAGCACCGGCAGCGCTGCGATCATCATGATATCGAGGATCGTTTTTACGGTTTTCTTTTTCATTTAATATCTTATTATTTAAGCTTCAGCCCATCCTTGAACGCGTCGCCGACCCTGCCGACAACTTTGTAATAGCCGTGCGTATACGGATCGAACGCGATGGCTTCAAGCGCGTCGATATCGACTTTGCCGTCCTTCATGACGGATTCCTCGACCGAGGTCCTCATCACTTTGCCGATAACGCCGAGTCCGGTGTCGTCGTTCTGGTATTCGATGAATTCACATTCCATTGCGATGGGCAGTTCGTTTATGACCGGCGCGTCAATCAGATCGGATTTAGTATAAGTCATTCCGCTCTTTTTGAACTTGTCCGGGTCCTTACCACCGCTGACGACGCCGAACCAGTCAGCTTCGACGACGTGCTTAGCGTCGGCAATATGGACGACGAATCCTTTTCTCGCTTTGATGTTCTGCACCGTTTTATGCGTTTCGGTCAGATTGAGCGCGACGATATCGCGGTCGAGCATCGTGCCCCACGCCGCGTTCATCACGTCGACGCTTCCGTCTTCGTTGAACGTTGAGATGAGAAGCACCGGCATCGGGAATATCGCCTCTGTTGTTTTGATTTGTTTTTTCATAGTTTTTTCTCTCCTCTTTTTTATCTGATGAAATGCGTCGGCTGCCATTCTTCTTTTTGGGGCAGACCGTATTTTTCTTTTCCGAGCGCGATAGACTTCATAAGGAAAGTCATATTGCGAGCGAGGGTGCGCATCGTCTGCAGTCCTTCAAGATCCTCTTCGACCTGCCCTTTCTCCCTGCCGTGCGCACTGTTCCAATACTGACTCGAAGCGACCGGCATACCGCAGATCGTAAAATACTTATTCAATTCGTCAAAGGTTGCCGAGCATCCGCCGCGACGGGCGACGACCACGCTTGCGCCGACCTTCATAGTCTTGTCAAAGCCGGTGCTGAAAAAGAGTCGGTCCAGGCAGGCGATCAGAGTGGCGTTTGCAGAGGCGTAGTAAACGGGGGAGGCAACGACCAGTCCGTCGGCTTCCTCAAACTTCGGCGCAAGTTCATTAACGACGTCGTTGAAAACGCATTTGCCGTTTTTGTGACAGCTTCCGCAGGCGATACATCCGCGAATATCTTTGTTTCCGATTTGAACAACTTCAGTTTCAACGTCGTTTTCCGCAAAAACTTTTACCATTTCATTCAGTGCAAGCGAAGTGTTGCCGTTTTGCCTCGGACTTCCGTTGATGATCAATACTTTCATTCTCTTATCCTCATCTGATTTTACTCACAAAACTGCATATTCTTCATCCGTTACTGGCTCGCACCATTCGGCTGAGGTTTCTTCGCCGGGTATCTCAAACGCGAGGTGAGAGAACCAACTATTTTTTGCCGCGCCGTGCCAGTGCTTGACGTTCGCGGGGATATTGATAACGGTTCCGGGCGTCAGTTCGACAGCATCCTTGCCTTCTTCCTGATACCAACCGCGCCCGCCGACGCAGATCAGCATTTGACCGCCGCCCGATTTTGCGTGGTGAACGTGCCAGTTATTGCGGCAGCCCGGCTCGAAGGTCACGTTGAACACGGGGACCTGCGAAAGCGACAGAGGCGTGAGATAACTCTGCCCGACGAAGTATTTAGCGTAAGCGTCATTCGGCTCGCCTATCGGGAAAAAGATCATATTCTGATATTTGTCTTTTTCGGTCAGGGCGAGTGTTTCCTCGTTCCATATCTCTTTTGCCAAACGGAACGCTGCCCAGCCCTTAGGCCAGCCGACGTACATCGCCGCGTGCGTGATTATCGCGGCAATTTCCTCTTTGGTGACGCCGTTTTTCTTCGCGTTCTGCAAATGATAACCGAGCGAACTGTCGGTGATACCCGACGCCATAAGCGAAACGACGGTGATAATACATTTCGTCTTGACGTCGATCACTTCCTCGTTCCAGACCTCGCCGAAAAGCACGTCGTCGTTGAGATGCGCGAACGTCGGCGCAAAGTCGCCGAGTTGATCGCGTCCCGCAGTTTGTATGATTTTTTTGCTCATGATATGTTCCTTTCTTTATTCCGGCATTTTGTTGATTGATCTATAGTATCTTTCGCCTTCACTTCGCGCCGCGTTCTCACGCAGACGGTCGATCTCTTCGTAATGCTCTCCTAGCAACGCGACGAGTTCACCGTCGATACCGCCCGATTTTACGTTTTCGTTCAGTACTCCGAACGCCGCGTCTTTGCTCATTCCCGCGCGGTACGGGCGCACCTCGGTGATCGCGGAAAAAATATCGGCGACCGCCATAATGCGCGCTCCGGTGTCGAGATCAGCGGCGGATAGGTGGAACGGATATCCTTTTCCGTTCAACTTTTCGTGGTGGAAGCCCGCCCACTGCGAAATCTTTTCAAAGCCCTCGACGTTCATCGTGTTCAGGCGTGTGTAATACGGATGTTCTTTTATGATATTGAATTCTTCCTCGGTCAGTTTTTCCGGTTTTTCGAGGATCGCGCGTGGCACCTTCAGCTTTCCGATGTCGTGCAGATGCCCCGCGATCTTCATCATTTTACATTCGTCCTCGCTCATACCCGCGAAACGCGCGAGCGCCATAGCGGAAGCGGCGACGCCCGCCGAGTGCATCGCGGTAAAGGACGAACGGTAGTCGATGATGCGCGACATTATGACTGTCATTTCAACGGCGCGGTCCAGCGACAGATCCTCTATATCCCCGACAAAATAGTTCAGAAAATGAGGATTGTAGCGCAGGTCCATCCAGATAAATTCCGTTTCGCTTACGCGCAGGAACGCGTCGACCGCCTCTTCCGAAAACTCCGCGCCCCTTACCGCCGTTACCGCTTTGCGTATGCTTTTTACCTGATTCAAAACGGGCGTATCCTTGCGCAAAAGAGTCGAAACGGCGTCGGCGAGGTGGATGACCGACGCAATCCGTGCGGACGTATTGTATTTCTCAAGGTCTTCCTTAGGTATGGAGAGGTAATAGTTCCAACTGCTCTGGCAATATCGGACGATGTTTCCTGTCTCCGTCCCGCCGGGGAATCCCTCGATCATCCGGGCGCCGATCTCCGAAACGTTTCTTGCGTTGCTTTCCAGTTCTTCAACGCTGCCGGGGTCATCCATCGTGATAAAACCGATATCGTGCGTCAGCGCCGCCATACGGGAAAGCTGCAGCATCCGCTCGTCAAAACCCGCCTCGCGGCCGATCATATACGCCATATATGCGGTCTGCTGATGGTGATTTTCGATATTCGGGTCGATCATATTCAGCGCCTCGGCAAGAGAGCTGTTCAGATCGCGCATATTTGTAAATCGTTCGTTCATCTATGTGTTCCTCTTAATAACCGAGCCCGTCGAGCCACTTTTCCACCGCGGCCCTGACGTCTGATTGCTTATTCTGACAGTCGTTGCCTCGAAACGCCTGCCCCGAAAGCACTGTCGCGCCGGGAGCCGCCGACGCAAGCTTTTTGTCAAAGCCGGAAAGCCCGGAGCCCTCGTGCGTGGAGAACGGTACGAGATTCTTGCCGGAAAGATCGACGCTTTCAAAGAAAGTGTAGCAGATCATCGGCCAGTCGCCCCACCATACCGGCGC
>JAGDCE010000002.1 GCA_017958705.1 Clostridia bacterium | reverse complement strand
GCGCTGGTGTGTACGCTGAAAAATCCGCCAAAGACTGCCGCTCCGGCCACCCAGACGCCAACTCCGACGCCTACCGTGAAGCCGACGGCGACTCCGACCGCGAATCCAACGGCGACTCCTACTATAAATCCGACTGAGACTGTTTCGTCTATGCCCGCAGAGACTTCCGACCTGAACGATCCGTCCGAATCGGCTGAAACTGACGCTCCGGTACCGACGGACGACGTGATTCCGCTGGGCACGGACGGTGAAATAATTGACCTCGACGCGACTCCCGGCGAGACGCAGAACGGTCTGGATTCGCTCGGAAACGCGCTCAAAAAGCTCGGCCGCGTTGTGCTGATAGGCGCTGCGGTGATCGTCGTCGGACTCGTGCTGATCATTGCCCTCGCACGCGCAGGGAAGAACAAAAAGTGAAACGATTTGTAGCAAACTGTTGTGGCCGGTTCTGTTAAAATGTATTTGCTGAAGGAGGACAGCAAATGGCGGACGCGGTAAAAACTATAGCCGATCTGAGAGCGGAGAAAGGGTTGACCCAGCAGGAACTTGCGGATCAGCTCGCAGTTTCGCGTTCGCTCGTTTCGTTGTGGGAATCCGGGGCAAGGACTCCGGATCGCGGGAACAGGATATCAATGGCGAAGATTTTTGGCGTAAACGAAGGCGAGATCTTCAGCGAAAGCGACGTTGACCCCGCGCGATTGGCGGAGATCGAGACGGTCAATGACGAAATAAGCGAGTTTATCATTGCCGCAAACGGAACGGCATCCGGCGAAAAAGCACCCGGCGGAACGGCTTCCGCAAGCAGCGCTGACGACATCATTGACGCGTTTTTATCGAAACAGAGCAGGCTGAACAGAGAAATATTCATTGGCCGCTATCTGTTTATGAAAGCGTGCAAAGTGATCGCCTCCGAAGCGGGGATGAGCGAAGTCGCCGTGCGGATCAGACTCTCCCGAATGCGTAAAAAACTGCGCCTTTTCATTGCGAAGGAGGAGAACCATGAACGGTGACGAGTTTACAAACGCTTTGCTGAACGTCTGGGAAAAGCAGCAGAAAAACGCTGAAACAGGTAAAGATATATTGACGAATGCGGGCGTGGAAGCAAAACCGCACAGCGTACGGAAAAGTTCGGCGCACGTGCCCGGCCTGATCGCGACTGCTGCAATGATCGCGCTCGCGCTGATAGCTACGATCATTGTCATCAGCGTCGTGAAAAGCAGAAAAGCGCCCTCCGGACTGCCGGTCCAAAACCCGTCCGAAACTCCGGCGGAGACACCCGGCGAAACGCAGTTCCGCGGCCTTGAAATGCTTGACGACGACCAATATGTAATTCTGAAAGGCGACGCCCGGGCGATCGCGGAGCTCCACCCGTACCAGTTTAAGCGGACGTACCGCGCCCTCGGGTCAATGACCGAGAATGACGATAATATTACGTACTCCGGGGAACTGGCGGAAGGGTTTATCGATGACGAGGGCAATATTTACGTTAAGGCGAGAAGGACAATGAAGGGGGGCGGCACTGACGAAAGCGGCGACATATACGCCGTAAGGGTCATTGACGACGAGACCGCCCGGATGCTGCTTGATACCGACGGTCTTAACGATATCGGCGAGCGTCAGGCGTACGTCCTGATGCACATGCTCGCACAATATTCGCGCATGAGATTGATCGTCATTACTCCTTCGATAACCAACTCGTATCGCGCTTCGCAAAAGGCGATATATTTCACCGACGAACATATAGTCACCTGCTTTATGGAGCAATCGGCTCCCCTGGTCTTTTATGAATTCAAAACGCCGTATTGCACCGCCATCAACGTTATCCCGTACGCCGGAAACGAATGGATCGAGAAGCCATGGCTCCTGTATTCCGCCGATGATTTCGCGGTATATGCGACTCGCGTGCTGGAAAAAACCTCGGGTCCCTCAGGCGACGTGTACAGCGGCGTGATCTGGGACGAAATGGATCATTACCGCTATACCGAAATTCCGGAAGATATATATTTAACCGTTGCGCCGGATGCCGGCGGTACGATCCTCGGCAAGGCCGCAAAAGATATGAGCGCTGAGGCCGCGATAAGTACGTTCGACCGGCCCAAAGCCGAAGACGAACGGAAGCTCAGTTTCTTCGGAAATGAATATATGCTGAAATATATCGAATCGTCATACGCGCCGCTTGGAGACGTTTTCGCCGATTCATATTACGTTAAAGAAAAAGGGCGCGGAAGTCTGATCAAACTCGACCCGTACGGGCATGTGATCAAAGCGGAAGGATTTGAGCTGCTTCACCTCGATATCCGTCCGGACGATACGGCGGATCAGGTGTACGAGACGCTGGTTTCAGCGGCCGGAGAGTATATTGACTTTTCACTGTTTAAGAGAACGTCAGCGTCCTGCCTCGGCGGAACTGAGGGGGATTTCGGGCTATACGAGTACGTGCTGTCGAGAAAAACGAACGGTATTGTCATCGCAACGGTACAAATATCGGTGAGCTCAAACGGCAGCGTCGGGTTTTATTCCGATGAGGGGATATACGATCCGAACGCGAACACAGCATTGACCGAAGCGGATCTGGAGGCGGCAATGGAGATTATATCTTTTAAGTTCGCTCAGGCGTTCGAGGGCAGCGGGTATACGTTGACCGGTGTCAAGCGTGATTCGGGTGAGGATGTGAAGTTGATCAAATTCCGCAGCTTTTCGTACATTTATACGGTGGTCAATTACAGCTACACGAGCGATTCGACCGGAGGGGCTGACGAGGCTTCTGCGCACGTGTATCTCCGGCTAGATACGTGGCTGAAATACACAGGCGGGTTCTGAAGACTGCTGACGGTTACGAAGTAGTATTCAAACTGCCCAAGGCTCTGTTCACCATCACCGAATGAAGAAAAGAGCTTTCTGATTCAGACAGCACGCACTTATAACTGAATGATCAGTAAAAGGCGGCGTCAAATGAGCGAGGAAATGGGACAAAAATGCTCAAACTCGAAGTTTTGTCCCATTTGCAGAAAGGTCGCCGCATCAGGGCGGCGTTAAATGAGCGAGGAAATGGGACAAAATC
>JAGDCE010000171.1 GCA_017958705.1 Clostridia bacterium | reverse complement strand
TGATTTTGAAAACAGCTAAATTGCTCGCAGTCGCTCGCAGCTAAATTATCTCACTGCGTTCGATAGCTAAATTGTCCCATAGGGACAGCTAAATTAAATTCGCCTTTTTCAGCTCGGCAAAGCCGAATTTAGCTTGCGAAGTAAATTTAGCTGGTCGCAGCCCGATTTCGCTAGCCGCAAGGCGAATTTAGCTGCGGTGTACTTCCTTACGAAGTACACCGCGAGCGCGGATTTTTTGCATATTTTGTATTTTGCAGGCAAAAAAATTCAAAAAAACTATTGACAACGACCTGATTTTGTGGTATGATGACTCTACCTCTGCGGGAGGTTCTTTTTTCGTGCAGAAAAATAACCGCCGTCGAGGGAGGTACAATCTTCGGCGGGATGTCCGATCCATCTCAGAGACATACCGTCAAATCTAAACGGGAGGTGCCGTCAAATGAGAGACAAGATAACCCTTGCCTGCACGGTCTGCAAGCAGAGGAACTATGACACCAAGAAAAACAAGAAAAACGACCCCGACAGACTTGAGATGAACAAATACTGCAGATTCTGCCGCAAGCACACTCTGCACAAGGAAACCAAGTAATTTAAGAAACCGGAGGCTGTTATGGCAAACGAACTGAAAACTTCCGAAAAAACGGAAGTCAAGGAAGTCCGGAAAAAAGAAGGCTTGTGGAAGCGCATCGTCAGGTTTCTGAAGGATTACAAAGGCGAACTCAAGAAGATCACGTGGCCTACCGCCAAGCAGACGGCGAAGAACACGGGCATCGTACTTGCCGCCATGGTCGTTCTGGGACTCTTCGTGGTCCTGCTTGACCTCGCATTTTCACAGATCATAGGTCTGCTCGGCAAAATAGGAAGCTGACCGTTTCCGGCAAAATACGCGTCGCCAGTTACGCGGGGGCGCGCGGACGCAATCTTACCCGCGTAAAGAAAGAGGCTCGCTATGATGGATGATTACTCACCCGAACCTAAATGGTACGTTGCACATACCTACTCGGGCTATGAGAACAAAGTTCTGGAAGATATCAAGAAGATCGTCGAGAACAGAGGACTCCAGGACGTCGTGACCGACGTTCGCATCCCTGTTGAGGTCACCGTTGAGATGGACGGAGAGACTGAAAAAAGACATGAAACGAAATTATTCCCCAGCTACGTTCTCGTAAAGATGGTGATGAACGATTTCACCTGGCACATAGTAAGAAATATCCGCGGTGTTACCGGCTTCGTCGGCCCCGGATCAAAGCCTGTCGCGCTGACTGACGATGAAGTCGCGATGTGGGGTCTCGAACCCGACGCGACCGACGCTCCCGTCACGGAAAAGAAATCCGGTCTGGGATTCGCCGTCGGCGACACGGTCAAGGTCAAGGAAGGCGTCATGTTCGGTATATCCGAGGTCAAGGTGCTTGAGATATCTGCGGACGACCGCACGGTCACCTGCTCCGCGTTCATGTTCGGACGCGAGACAGTGATCGAGCTCGACGCGGCTGATCTTTCACCGATGTGAGCCCTGCAGACTGAGTCTGCACACGCACGGACAGGCATTTGCCGCTTGTTTTGTGCAGTCGTGGGAGGAAGATAAATCTTTTTCGTGTCTTCCGACAATAACCACATACGGAGGTAATAAAAATGGCAAAGAAAATCGTAGCTTACGTTAAGCTCCAGTTGCCTGCCGGCAAAGCGAATCCCGCTCCGCCTGTAGGTCCCGCGCTTTCTCCTCACGGAGTCAGCAGCCCCAACTTCTGTAAAGAGTTCAACGAAAGGACAAAGAACGACATCGGTCTCATAATCCCCGTAGTCATCACGATCTACGCCGACCGCACGTTCACCTTCATCACCAAAACTCCGCCCGCAGCCGTTCTTATAAAGAAAGCCTGCGGTATCGAATCCGGCTCCGCGGTCCCGAACAAGACCAAGGTCGCCACGATCACCAAAGAGCAGATCCGCAAGATCGCCGAAACCAAGATGCCCGACCTCAACGCCGGTTCCGTGGAAGCGGCAATGAGCATGGTCGCCGGCACCGCCCGCAGCATGGGCGTCACCGTAGTTGACTGAAAGGAGGCGCAAACGGTATGTTCAGAGGAAAGAAATACAAAGACAGCATAAAGCTCGTTGACCGCACGAAGCAGTACGACGAGCCCGAGGCCTTCGATCTTATCGTAAAGACCTCCAAGGCGAAATTCGACGAGACCGTCTTAGCTCACATCCGTGTCGGCGTCGACAGCCGTCACGCTGACCAGCAGGTAAGAGGCGCTATCGTCCTTCCGAACGGAACCGGCATGACCGTCCGCACCCTCGTTTTCGCGAAGGGCGACAAGGCTGACGCGGCCGCGGCGGCAGGCGCCGATTACGTCGGCGCGGAGGATTACGTCACGAAGATAACCAAGGAAAACTGGTTCGAATTCGACGTGGTCATCGCTTCTCCCGATATGATGGGCGTTATCGGCCGTCTCGGTAAAGTGCTCGGTCCTAAAGGACTTATGCCTAACCCGAAAGCCGGAACGGTCACTCCCGACGTCGCTCGCGCCGTCAAGGAAGCCAAGGCCGGTAAGATTGAATACCGTCTTGACAAGACCAACATCATCCACTGCCCGATAGGAAAAGCTTCCTTCGGTCCCGAGAAACTCATGGAAAACTTCGACGCCCTCATCGGCGCGATAATCAAGGCAAAACCGGCAGCCGCAAAAGGTCAGTACCTGAAGAGCGTCTGCATCGCCTCCACCATGGGCCCCGGCATCAAGCTCAACAGCGCGAAGCTGGGCGGCTGATAATACGGCAACGAAATACCTCTGCAATTAGCAGAGGTATTTTTGTGCTTATGTGCGGAAAAGCGCCGTAATCTATTGATTTTCGCCGTGTTTTGTGATATGATACGAATTGAATAAAGAAACGGAGGTCGCTATGAGAGGCGGAGATTACATAAATATCGTTACCGCGATGACAGCGCGCGCCTATGACGAACAGCGCGACGTGTTAAGAGAAGCGGCGTTTTCGATCGCCGACGCGATCGAGCGTAAACATAACGTTTTCGTTTTCGGCTGCTCGCACGCAGGCATAATCGCCGAGGAGGTGTTTTACCGCACCGGCGGACTTGCCGTGATAAATCCGATATTCTTCCCGGCGATGATGCTCAATACCCGCCCGATCACGATGACGAGCTCGCTCGAGCGCGTGCCCGGGATCGGAAAAACGATACTTGAGAAAAATCACGTTCAGCGCGGGGATCTGCTGATCATCCATTCCGTGGCCGGCAGGACCACCGTGCCGGTCGAGATGGCGGTAACGGCGAGGGAAAAGGGCGTGAAAACGGTCTGCATAACGAACCTCGCGTACTCGAACGCCGTGAGCTCGCGCCATCCGTCAGGAAAGAGGCTTTTCGAGGTCTGCGACATCGTGATAGACAATAAAGGCGACGTAGGCGACGCGGCGGTGCAGGTGGACGGACTGCCGGAGAAGATCGGCCCGACGTCGACCGTCGTCGGCGCGGCGCTGATCAACGCGATAGTGATCGACGCCGTGAACAGGATGATCGACGACGGCGTCGTCCCGCCGGTGCTGATGAGCGCAAACCTCGACGGCGGCGACGAGCATAACGCACGCATTTTTGAGGAATATAAAGAAAATATATTTTACATGTGATGAAGTATTATCTTTCACTCGACAGCGGCGGCACGAAGGTCGCCGCGGTGTTATACGGCGAAGATCTTTCGCGTCGCTCGGCCGCGGTCTGCGGCAGTCTGCGCAGGAACACGACGCCCGCCGGGCTTGTGAAAGCCCATGCAATGGAGCTCATCGACAAACTCGGCGTTCGCGGTATGCGGATCGAGGCGCTTTACGGCACGTTTGAGCCGTACGCGGCGGAAGAGCTGTCGAAGGTATGCGAAATAGGCGAGATCAAGGTTACGGGAGAGCTCGATATGGGACTTTCCGCCGCCGGAATATTCGGCGACGGGATCCTCGCGCTCTGCGGCACCGGCTCGACGGTCTTCGCGCGCTTGAAAGGGAACGCTTACGCGACGGGAGGATACGGCGCCGCCGTCTCGGACGAGGGCTCCGGGTACTGGATAGGCAGACAGGCGTTTATCGCCGCGATCCGCGACAGCGAGGGCAGAGGACCGCGCACGTCGCTTACCGACGCGATCCCGGAAAAGCTCGGATTCGGCGGAAGAGACAGGCTGCGCGAGGCGGTCTTCTCGATCTACCGCGACGATAAGCGGTCGCCTACCGCGTCGGTCGCTTCATTCACGCCGACGGTCGCAGACGAGGCGGAGCGCGGAGACGCGGTCGCGCGCGGGATAATGGAGGAGTCCGCGTCGCTTATATCGGCGCAGCTTTCGTATCTGTGCAAAAGATACGAAATACCGGATGACATTCCGCTTACGCTGTCCGGCAGCGTGTGGCGCGGGAATCCCGTGTTCACACGGGCGTTTCTTAATGAGATCGGCAACAGACCTGTGATCATACCGAAGCTCGAGCCGGTGCTCGGCGCGCCGGCGAAACACAGATACATACAGACGGGAAGCTTTTCGGACGAGGACGCGGTAAAACTCGCCGCGGACTATCCGGAATTCGCATACGACGTAAACAGAAAGAAATGAACGGAGGAGCCAAAATGCTGCTTGAAAGATACAGAGAAGCGATAGACGACCTGTTTCGCAAGGTCAGGGACACGCAAACGGAGAATATAGTGAAGGCAGGAGAGATCGTCGCGGAAAGCGTGGCGAACGGAGGCTGTATATTCCTGTCGAGCATCTGTCATCATATGGAAATGGACTCGATCTACCGCGGAGGCGGACCGATATTCTATAAACATTTCAGCTATGAGCTGAACGTGGAGAACGGCGGCAGAGCGCGCGACAACTCGGATCTCGGATACGACAGACAGGGCGCGGAGGCGAGATACGCGCTGATGAATTCGAATTTCCGTCCGGGCGACGTGCTGTTTCTCAGCTCCGTTTCCGGCAGGACGAAAAAGGTCGTCGATCTGGCGTATGAGGCGGTGAAACTCGGCATCAAAGTCATCGCGTTCACGTCGATGGAGTACGCCGTGAAGGTCGATCCCGTTCACCCGTCCGGCAAAAAGCTGTACGAGATCGCCACGCTGACGATTGACAACTGCGCGCCCGCCGCGGAGGCGATGATCGACGTGCCAGGCATCGAAGCGAAATTCGGAGCCGCGTCCGGCATCGCGTCGGATTATATTATGTGGAGCATCACGAGCGTCGCGGTGGAGAAGCTGCTTGAGCGAGGGATCACACCGGGCATACTCAAAAGCGCCAACTTCCCCGGCGGCAACGATTACAATAAAACCGTGATCGAACCGAATTACGAAAAATTCGGCTGGTGAGCGGCAATTCTGTGAGGCCGATCTGTAGGGGTCGGCGCCCTCGACGACCCGTCGAATATCCGCTTACGCGGAGTGAAATGTTCCGCCGCGGGCGGAACGTGAAATTTGACTGTCGTCAAGTGAAATTTGCCCTGCGGGCAAGTGAAATTCGCCTGCGGCGAGTTAAGGAGTCGCTTCGCGACGAATTTGGGGGTCACCCACCCCTCAATTACCCCCAAACCC
>JAGDCE010000170.1 GCA_017958705.1 Clostridia bacterium | reverse complement strand
TTCACTCACGGCAACGGCCAGGATTTCACTGTAATATCCGGAGACAGAACGTATTACGGACTTCACGACGCGTATGAATCCGGCATGCTCGACGTCTCCGATATCGAAGCGCTTCACGTGCGGCTCTACGGCAGCAACACCGTGGATCCGACAGAATAAAAAGAAATCTCATATAAAAAAGCGGGGAGCGTCAAGCTCTCCGCTTTATCACTTTGGGGTTTTGTCTGCTTGATTTTCACTTTTTTTCAATTATTTCCGCAAAGGTATTGACAAATCACGATTTTCGTGATATACTGTATTAGCACTTGGATGATGAGAGTGCTAATACGAGTGATACCGAAAGGAGAATATATATGAACTACCAGAAACTAACCGAAAAAAGTCTCGGCGCGATCCAGGCGGCGCAGAATCTCGCCCGCGAATACGGCAGCCCCGAGCTTACGGAAATACACGTTTTCTACTCGCTTTTAACACAGGAAAATGCTCTGTTGCCGCAGATATTCAGATCTATGAGCGTAGACACGCAGTCGCTTGAGAACTCGACTCTGACGGCGCTTCAGTCGCTGCCGAAGCAGACTGGCGGATCGCTTTACATGAACTCGACGTTGGGCGACGCACTCGACGAAGCAGAAAAGAAAGCTCAGCAGATGAACGACGAATACGTATCCGTCGAGCATCTTTTCCTCGGTATGCTGAAGCATCCCGACGCCAACCTTAAACAGCTTTTGAAAACGTACGCCATTACCGAAAACGAGTTCCTTGCCGCGCTGAAAAACGTCCGCGGCAACAGCCGAGTCACGAGCGAAACGCCGGAGGATCAGTATCAGGCGCTTGAAAAATACGGTCAGGACCTCGTAAAGCTCGCGCGCGAACGCAAGCTCGACCCCGTCATCGGCCGTGACGACGAAATAAGACGCGTCATCCGCATCCTTTCGCGTAAAACAAAAAACAACCCGTGTCTGATAGGCGAGCCGGGCGTCGGTAAAACCGCGATCGCCGAAGGGCTCGCGCTGCGTATCGTCCGCGGCGACGTGCCGGATAACCTCAAAGACAGAACGATATTCTCACTCGACATGGGCGCGCTTATAGCAGGCGCGAAATACAGAGGCGAATTTGAGGAACGTCTCAAAGCCGTACTGAACGAGATCAAAAAGTCCGACGGCAAGATCATAATGTTCATTGATGAGCTTCACACCGTCGTCGGCGCCGGAAAGACCGAGGGCTCTATGGACGCCGGAAACCTGCTCAAACCCATGCTGGCGCGCGGCGAGCTTCACTGCATCGGTGCGACGACGCTTGATGAATACAGAAAATATATCGAAAAGGATCCGGCGCTCGAGCGACGTTTCCAGACTGTACTCGTCGAACAGCCGTCCGTCGAGGATACGATAACGATTCTGAGAGGCCTCAAAGAGAGATATGAGGTATATCACGGCGTAAAGATCCAGGACAGTGCGCTTATCTCCGCCGCGGTCCTGTCTGACAGATACATCTCCGACAGATTCCTGCCCGATAAAGCGATCGACCTCGTGGACGAGGCGTGCGCGCTGATAAAGACCGAGATGAACTCGATGCCTACGGAAATGGACGAAATTTCGCGTAAGATCATGCAGCACGAGATCGAGGTCGCGGCTCTCTCAAAAGAAACCGACAAGTTGTCTCAATCCAGACTTGAAGAGATCAAGGCTGAGATATCGCGTGAACGCGACGAGTTCAACGAAATGAAAGCGCGCTGGGAAAACGAGAAGGCCGGCATCGGAAAACTGCAGTCTCTGCGCGAAAAGATCGAGGCGACACAGGCGCAGATCGAAGCCGCGCAAAACAGATACGACCTTGAAAAAGCCGCGGAACTCAAATACTCCGTACTCCCGAAGCTGAAAACCGAGCTTGAAAACGCCGAAAAAAACGCCGCCGAAAGCTCTGAAAGATCGTTTTTGCGTGACAAAGTAACCGAAGAGGAGATCGCCAAGATCGTGTCGCGCTGGACCGGCATTCCCGTATCAAAACTGATGGAAAGCGAGAAATCCAAACTTCTCCATCTTGACGACATTCTCCACAAGAGAGTGATAGGACAGGATGAAGCAGTGCAGAAAGTGAGCCAGGCGATCCTCCGCTCCCGTGCAGGCATAGCCGATCCAAACAGACCCATCGGATCTTTTCTGTTCCTCGGTCCCACCGGCGTCGGCAAGACCGAGCTTGCCAAAGCTCTCGCGGAAGCTTTGTTCGACGACGAACGCGCGATGGTCAGGATCGATATGAGCGAATATATGGAAAAGTACTCCGTTTCGCGTCTGATCGGAGCGCCTCCCGGATACGTCGGATACGACGAAGGCGGACAACTGACGGAAGCGGTAAGGAGAAAACCGTATTCAGTCGTTCTGTTCGACGAGATCGAAAAAGCGCATCCCGACGTTTTCAACGTTCTGCTCCAGGTGCTTGACGACGGCAGGATTACCGACAGTCAGGGCCGCACGGTCGACATGAAGAACACCATAATAATTCTCACGTCGAACCTCGGCTCGGATATAATCCTTGACGGGATCGAAAACGGCGAGATTTCGGAAGAGGCGAGAGCCGGCGTCAACTCTCTGCTCCGCCGCAGCTTCCGTCCGGAATTTCTCAACCGTCTCGATGAGATTATCTTCTACAAACCGCTGACGCGCGACGATATGTACAAGATCGTCGATCTCATGCTCAAAGGCATTTCGAAGAGACTTGAGCAGAAGCAGCTTAAGCTCGTGCTGACCGATGAAGCGCGCCGGTTCGTGATCGATCACGGTTATGATCCCGCATTCGGCGCAAGACCGCTGAAGCGCTATCTGCAGTCGCACGTGGAAACGCTCGCCGCCGAGAAAATAATCCGCGACGATCCTGCGCCCGGAGATACTCTCACGGTCGACGTGATAAACGGCGAACTCGCGATCAAATAAACAACGAAAAGGCAGGAGCCGCGCTCCCGCCTTTTCTTTTTGCCGTATTACAATCCCAGCATTGTATAAACCGAAGGATAATCCATCGGCATAAAACTGCCGATCAGTAATATGAAATCGATCACGGTTATGATAAAACACATCGTGATAAGTATGCACTTCATCACGTTGTTGACCGCTATCGCTCTGCTTGAGAATTTGTCCTGCGCCGCAGCCGATCTGATGAATCCTCCGAACGCTGCCGGA
>JAGDCE010000169.1 GCA_017958705.1 Clostridia bacterium | reverse complement strand
TGCAGATCCTTCAGGACGCGCTTGATACGACAGACGAATACGGAAAGAAATTCATGTTCAGCCGCGATCTGTCGATCTTGCGCTACGCCGTGAAGAATTTCCCGCACCTTCTTTGAAGGCCGCCGTATATTTTCATAAATATATCACATATTTTCCGATAAGTCAATACGTGTACCGCAAATAGTCGGCAAAGATAATAAATCGACACGCCGCACCGGAGAAACAAAAACCGGCGCGGCGGAAATTTTTTGCAAAAAATCCGGCGAAAAAAAAGTAAAAACGAAAAAAAAGGTGTATACTATATATGATCTCGGTCGAAAGGGGGCAGAGCTATGGCATTTCCGGCCGAATTTCTGGAAGAACTGAAAAAAAGAAACGGCATAGTAGACGTCATAAACTCGTACGTCCCGCTCAAACGCGCCGGGAATCTGTACAAAGCCTGCTGTCCGTTCCATAACGAGAAAACGCCGTCTTTCTCCGTATACACGGGAAACGACGAACACTTCTACTGCTACGGATGCGGCGCCGGCGGCGACGTCATCACTTTCGTGATGAAGGCGGAGAATACCGATTATCCGTCGGCGGTCGAGCTTCTGGCGCGGCGCGCCAACCTCACCATCCCGAACGACGGCTATAACAGGGAGGCGTCGGACAAGCGCAAACGCACGCTCGACGCGAACAGGGAGGCCGCGCGGTTCTTTCATTCCCAGCTCGTGTCCGGCAATTATCCCGAGGCGTCGGGCTACATAAAGAGCAGACGGCTCGAGGCGGCTGTCAACCGCTTCGGACTCGGTTTCTGTCCGCCCGGCAAAAAGCTGTTCAATTATATGACGGATCTCGGCTTCAAACCGAAGGAATTGCAAGACGCTTTCCTCTGCAACAGCGGCAATTACGATATTTTTGAAAACAGGATCATTTTCCCAGTGATCGACGCTTCCGGCAACGTCGTCGGCTTCAGCGCGAGATCCATGGAGAAAAAGCCCGCGGATGGTAGGAAATACATCAACACGAACGATACGGCGGCGTTCAACAAGCGCCGCAACCTCTTCGCGCTAAACCTCGCGAAGAACTCCAAAAGCGATTACTTCATCCTCTGCGAAGGTCAGACAGACGTGATCGCGCTTCATCTGTCGGGATTCGATTCGGCGATAGCCTCGCTCGGAACGTCTTTCACCGAGGAGCAGGCGCAGCTGATCCGCAGGTTCAGGAGCAAAGTCCTTCTGTGCTACGACGGAGACGAGGCGGGCCGCAGTAAAGCGATACCGGCTATCAAGATCCTGAACGACGCCGGCATCGAGACGAAGGTCATAGCGCTGCCCGACGGCTTCGACCCGGACGAGTTCATACAGAAATACGGAAAAGACAGATTCGAGCTGCTGATCGGTCAGAGCATCGGTCAGATGGATTACAGGATCGGAAAGGCGCTCGAAGGCTTCGACATCACATCGGCGGACGGCCGCGTCGCTGCGGCGGACAAGCTCGCCGAGATAATCTCCGCCTCGCCGTCGCCGGTGGAACGTGAGATATATACCGAAAAATACGCTAAAAAACTCGAAGTATCGCCGGAAAGCCTGAAATCACTTGTCGAGACGAAGCGGAAAAAAGCGCAGAAGGGCGAGCAGCGCGAGCAGGAGCGCGCGTTGATCCGTCAGAGCGCGGGATACGGAGACACGGTCAACCGGGACAAGCTCCGTATGCCGAAAGCCGCGTATGCCGAGGAGGCGCTGATCGGCATAGCGCAGATAAATCCCGAGTTCATCGCAAAAGCGGAGAAAGCCGGCGTTCTTACAGTTGAAGATTTCCGTACGGAGTTCAACAAAAGAGTTTACGCCGCGCTCTCCGAATGCGTCGGAGCTGAAGGCAGATTCGACATATCGTTCATCTCGGACAGATTCAGCGCCGACGAGATCGGCAGGATCATGCACATGCGCATCCTGCGCGAAGATCTGTCCGACAACGGATTCGAGGTCTTCCGTATGAACGCGGATGCGCTGCGCGGCTGTGCCGGAACGGGGACGTCCGGGGCGGATTCGTTCGGCGACATAAGAGCTTTAATAGAAAAAAAGAAAAAGTCAGATCAACCGAAAGGATGAGAATAAATGG
Organism: Clostridia bacterium; assembly: GCA_017958705.1. Taxonomy (GTDB): domain Bacteria; phylum Bacillota; class Clostridia; order Oscillospirales; family CAG-272; genus UBA1248. The sequence continues at coordinate 17,467 of JAGDCE010000169.1, read as the reverse complement.
AAAACGATAAGAAAACAGTGATCAAATCGCTTATCGAAGCGGGCAAAGCCAAGGGAACGCTTTCAAACAACGACATAATGGAAGCGCTCGACGAGCTCGATATGAGCCTTGAGCAGATAGAGAAATTCTATGAAAAGCTCCAGGCCGAGGGCATCGAGGTCGTGGGCTTTCTCGACGACTCCGCGGATATCGAAGGTCTCGAACGCGAGATCGAGAAATACGAGAGCGCCGAGGAAATGGAGAAGATGCTCACGCAGGAAGGCCTGAACATCGACGACCCCGTCAGAGTCTATCTGCGCGACATCGGCAAATACAACCTGCTCGACCAGGAACGCGAGCTCGAGCTCGCGGAGCGTATGTCGTACGGCGACCGAAACGCGAAGAAGGAGCTAGTCAACGCGAACCTCCGTCTCGTCGTCAGCATCGCCAAAAGATACGTGTCCCGCGGCATGTTCTTCCTCGACCTGATCCAGGAGGGCAACCTCGGACTTATGAAGGCCGTGGACAAGTTCGACTACACGAAGGGCTACAAATTCTCGACGTACGCCACGTGGTGGATCAGACAGGCGATCACGCGCGCCATCGCCGATCAGGCGAGGACGATAAGGATCCCCGTCCATATGGTCGAGACCATACATAAGGTTTCGAAGATCCAGCGCCAGCTCATCCAGGACAACGGCCGCGAGCCCACCGCCGAGGAGATAGCATCCGAGCTCAACATGAGCGTTGAGAAGGTCCGCGATATCATGAAGATAGCACAGGATCCCGTATCTCTGGAGACCCCGATAGGCGAGGAAGAGGATACGCATCTCGGCGACTTCATCCCTGACAACGACTCTCCCGCGCCGCAGGACGCGGCGTCCCAGACGCTTCTGCGCGAGCAGCTGAACGACGTGTTGAACACTCTGACGCCCCGCGAAGCCCAGGTGCTGAAACTCCGCTTCGGCCTCGAGGACGGACAGACCCGCACGCTCGAAGAAGTCGGAAAACAGTTCAACATCACCCGTGAGCGTATCAGACAGATCGAAGCGAAAGCGCTGAGAAAGATACGTCATCCCAGCCGTTCCAAGCGCCTCAAGGATTTCCTTGAATGATACCGTGATGTTGCACAATTTTTGAATTGCCGTTTTGGATAAACGGTAGAATTTGTTGTGACATCAAACGAAAATTCAAACGTGTTTTATTTCAGATTGCACAATAAAATATACAACAAATCTGATATTATTGTGCGTTAAACTTAAATTTATATTTTAATACTTGACATTACGCGCTTTTCATTGTAAAATATAATATAATTCTATGACCACACTCTATCGAGTTAGCCATTTCAGGGAGGTTTATTAGCCAAATGAAAAAGAGAATCGCGGCGCTGATACTGATATTCCTCATGATCTGCAGCGTTGTGCTCACGAGCTGCAACAACAACGAGGAGATCGAACAGGAAGAAGTAAGACGCGCCCTAACGATCACGCTCTACTGCATCACCGATCAGGAGACGACGCCTGATGCGATACAGAGAGTCGAAAAAGCGATAAACGATATCACGAAGAAGCGTCTGTCGACACAGATCAAGCTTCGCTTCTACACCGAGGATAAATACGACGAGGTCATCGACAATCTCGTCGCCGACATAGCCCTCGAGGAAAAAGCGAAAGCCGACGCCGCCTCCGAATCCGCGGCGGCAGCCAAAGAGTCGAGAAGGCGCGCGGCGATAGATAAGCTCATAGCCGCCGACAAAGCCGAAGTCACGACCAAGAAACTGATCATATGGTCGACTGAGACCGAGGGTGATGACGACGAGGAGGAAGAAGAGACCTACGAGACCGAGAAGAACATATTCAACGAAGACGTTGAAAAGTATCCGGAGGCCTCGGACACCCAGCTTGATATCTTCCTTATCTGCGGCACCGAAAACCTGAACAAATACGTCACCGAGGAGCCGTACGCTTCCGACGACGAGTCGTTCCTCGTCTCCATGGACGAAGATCTTTCGCTTTCCGCGAAGGCTATAAAGCAGTACGTCAACGAGACCGTACTTCTTGCCGGCAAGGTCGGCAACTCTCAGTACGCCATCCCGACGAACAAGCGTATGGCGGGCGATTCCACGTACCTCGTTCTCGACCGCGCGCTGATGAAGAAATACAACTTCAAAGAGGACGATATAAGACTTCTGACGAGCGCGAAGTTCACTTCGTATCTCGACCAGATCAAGCAGAATGAACCGGACGTAGTTCCGTTCAAATCCGCTCCGTCCGCTCCCGGCATCGTCTCGCTGTTCGAAGGCGAGTCGATATTCGGCACCTACGTTTCAAATACCGCGGTCACCGGCTTCAAGGCCGTACCGAAAAACCTCCTTTCCGCATATCAGTTCACCGACCACTTCATTTACATGGAAGCGTTCAAGCGCAACGGATACATACCCGAAACGGTCGATGAGAACGCCAGATGGGGCGCGGCAGTCGTCACCGCATCCGAAGAAGAGATAGCAGAGCAGTACGACGAGAGCAAATATATCGTCAAACTCCTGAGCAAGGGCATGGCAACGACCGATACGATCGGCGAGTACATGTTCGGCATCAGTAAATACACGAGAGACCCGAAGAGATGCATGGAGATCATCACTATGATCTCCACCAACGCCGAGATACGCAACCTCCTTCAGTACGGCGTTTACGGGTATAACTACAGGATCGATCCCGACACGAACAAGGTCGAACGTCTCAACCGCGAATACATGATGAACATCTTTGCTACGGGCAACACGTTCATCGCGTATCCCGAGGAGGATATGGACCTCGACGTATGGGAGAAGGCGAAGAGCGCCAACAAGAACGCCATCGTGTCCCCGTACCTCGGCTTCCTGTTCGAGAAAGAAAAGAACGCGGAGCTTATAGAAAAAATGAAAGAGCTCTCCAACTCCCTGCTTGAACAGATCAAAGCGTTCAAGGTAGAGGACGAGAGACTTGCCAAGATCGACAAACTCCAGAAGACCAAAGATGATTACATGAAGGACGTCGAGAAATACCTGAACGATCTCAACGCCGTAAAGGATAAGGCGGAAGAGTATCTCGCCAGGATCGCCGACGCCGAAAACGAACTCGTTCCTTACACCGAGGCGTTGTCCGCCGCGAAGGCGGCTGTCGCTCCGTACGACAAAGAGATCAAACAGTTGAACGACCAGATCACGTCGCTCAAGAAGCTGATCGATAACGAGAAGAAGGTCAAACCGACTGAATCCGAACCCAACCTCGCGCCCGACCAGGAAAAGATCGACGGCTGGCAGAAACAGATCGACGATAACGAGCTCGAGATCAGAGCCCAGAGAGGCTACTCCTACGAGCTGAGAAAAGAGCTCGATAAGGCTCAGGCGGAATACGACGCCAAGAACAAGGCTCTGACGGACCTGCAGGCGGAGTATAAAGCGATAAAACTGCTCGACGATGAAGGCAACGAGACTGAAATAGCGCTTTCCACCGCGTACAACGCGAGAAAGAGCAACAGCGAAAGCTTCCAGAAGCAGGCCGACGACGCGCAGAAAGCGATCGACGCGCTCATCGTTCCCGAACAGTCCGAGCTTGACAGCAGATACGCCGCCCTCGAAGCGACTGTAAACGAATACACCGAAAAACTCAACGCGATAAACAAAGAGATCTCCGACCTCAACGTTGAATCGAAGCCGTACAACGAGGCGATCAAACAGGCGGGCCTCGATCTTGAAGCCGCGAAGGAAAAAGTCGAGGAAACGCTTGAAGCTTACGCCGAATACAGAAAGGTAAGCGCCGTGGCGCTGTCGTACGTCGAGGATAAAGAAGCCGAAGTAGCCACCGCGGAAGACAAAGTGGCGGCCAAGGAGAAGGAGATCGCCGAAAGGAAAGACGATTCCAAACTCGAGAAGCTCACGGGCGAGCTTGAGACGCTCAAAGAGAACCTGAACAAGCTCAATGAAGAGCTTGCGGGCCTCAAAGCCGACTACGAAAAGACGTTTGACAACGGCAAGGCGGAAAAAGCCGCGTACGACGCCGCGCTTGCAGATCAGGCCGCGAAGCAGAAGGCTTACGACGATGCGTCCGACGCTGAGATCTTCAAGACGATAACGGAAAAGAACGCCGAGGCGAGCGAATACAACCAGACGGTCAAAAAGGCGACGAGCGAACTCAACAACTTCACCCGCACCACGACCGAATGCTACGACGCGATCGCCCAGTCGCTTTACGAAGAGTACTTCAAGAGCATCGTCACCGATCTTGAAAAGAACAACCCCGATTATCAGCAGTTCATGAATATCGGCGAAGAACAGGCCGAAAACGAAAACGGTATCGTATATATCTATAATGAATGGTATTCCGCTACGTACGGTGAATAATAACTGATCAGGACGCTCCGCGGCATTTCCCGCGGAGCGTTTTGAGATAAAGACATAAAGAAAGGGAACGTTATGCTGAAAAAGAACAAATCCGTCCTGATACGCCTGATCGTATGCGTCGTTGTCGCCGCGATAGTGATTCCCGTCGCATACGGCACCGGCATACTTGAAAAGCCGCTCGTGAACGAAATAAACGTCAGCGCGGCGATGATACTGAAACTTGTCATAATGGCGGCCTCGGTGCTCGCTGTTGAAGCGCTTATAACCTTTATACTCAGAGCCTTTAAGCCTAAGAGCCACAGAGCGAGATCGCTGATATCCATATTCTGCAGCCTGCTCAAATACGTCGCTGTCATAGTCATAATCTGCTGGGGTCTGACGATACTCGGCGTCAACGTGTCGACGATCGTAGCCAGCGTCGGAATAGTAGCGCTGATCGTAGGTTTCAGCGCGGAAAGCCTCATCGCCGACGTCGTGACCGGCGCGTTCATGATATTTGAAAATCAGTACAACGTGGGCGACATAGTCGAGGTCGACGGCTTCCGCGGCACCGTAACGGATATAGGTATAAGAACGACCTGCATAACCGACCCGGGCGACAACGTCAAGATCGTCAACAACTCGGCTATGAAGAACATACTCAATCGCTCGGACAGACTCTCGCGCAGCATAAGTCATATAAGCATCCCTTACGGAACGGATATCGAAGCGCTCGAGGAAAAAATCCCCGATATGATGCAGAAGATATTCGAGAAGCATCCCGACGTGATGAAATCCGCGCCGGTATATCTCGGCGTACAGGAGCTTGCCGAAAGCTCCGTGGTGCTGAGATTCGTCGTGAACGTTGACGAAAAGGATATCTACTCCGGAGCGCGTATACTCAACCACGACCTTCTGCTCGGATTCAGACAGGCCGGAGTCGAGTGCCCGTTCCCGCAGCTTGACGTACATAAGATCGACTGACGGACGTGAAAACGACAGAATACTTGCCGGAAGAGTATCACTTTCCGCCTGACGAGAATTATATGCCGGCGGAGTGCGTTGTGGATCCCGAGATGGAATTCGGACACAAGGCCGCGGCGAAGCCGGAAGAGAAAGACCGTCATGCGCTTCTGCGCAAACTGATCCTTCTGCCCGTCGCCGCGAGCATTTCCGCGTTATCCATACTTTTTTCCGCGGTGAATTACGATCCGCTCGGGCTCGACGTATTAAACGCTGTCGATCTCGGTGAACACGCGGATACCGCGTTCCCGGTTTTGAAAAACCTCGAACCGAACGGCCCGGCGCCGGGATACGGCGTGCTCGACGAGGATTATATCATATATCAGAATAACGGCGCTTCCTCTTTCGTACACGCCGGGGCGGCGTATAACACGCCCGACGTCACGATAAGCGGCCTGACTTACGACGCCGCGACGAACACGCTGACGATGAAGGATTTCAAAGGCGACGCGCTCGACGTCAATATGATGGGCAACGGCTTCACGATAGTCCTCGAGGGCGACAACGATCTTGGCATGCTTCACCTGTGGGGCTTTTATTACGGCGGCAGTGTGACGATCACCGGCACCGGTACGCTGACGCTCAACGCGACGGAAAATTATAAATACGGTCTTGCGATCGACGCGGAGAACAGCGACAGCTGTATAATGATCGACGCCGGAGTCAAGCTCGATATCAAAGGAACAGAAGCCGCGATCGCCGTATTTGAGACGACGCTTGACAAGGCGATCTACTACAAAGCGCCGCTTACTATGACGGGCGGAGTGCGCTCGGACGGCGAGACCGTGGAGGGCATGAATGAAGGAAGCTATTTATTCACTGTATACGGCGAGGACAAAGCGCCCGCAAAGCAGGTAATATTTGAATGATGAATACAAAAGCCTAAAAAAACTTTATGAAAAGTGCAATAAAATATTGACAAAATCGGGATAATATAGTATAATATACACAGAAACCAAATTTCAGGAGGAAATGAAATGAATAAAACAGAATTCATCGCAGAAGTAGCGAAAAAATCAGGTCTGGAAATCAAAAAGGCTGACGCCGCTGTCAACGCCGCACTGGGCGTAATCACCGATAAGCTGAAAGCCGGCGAAAAGGTCCAGATCACCGGTTTCGGTACCTTTGAGACCCGCAAACGCGGCGCAAGAAAAGGCAGAAACCCGCAGACCGGCGAAGCTATCAAGATCAAGGCGAGCAAGGCTCCGAACTTCAAACCCGGTCAGACCCTGAAGAACGCCGTTAACAAGAAGAAGAAATAATAAAATACCATAGCGTACCGCACAAAAGTGCGGTACTTTTTTTGTCCCGGGTATTGACAAAACGAATTAAATGTGTTATCATATGAGCAAATGATCATATGATAATACGAACGGAGGTCAAAATGAAAGGTCACGACCATTCACGCCTTTTAAACGAGGTAAACAGTCAGATGCCGAAGGACGAGACGCTGGCGGAGCTCGCGGAGCTTTTCGCGGTGTTCGGCGATACGACGCGGATTCGGATCCTCTGGGCGCTTTTCGAGTCAGAGATGTGCGTATGCGCCATCGCCGAGCTGCTTCACGTCACGCAGTCCGCGGTCTCTCATCAACTCAAACTGCTGCGCCACGCAAAGCTCGTGGGAAGCAGGCGCGAGGGGAAAACCGTATTCTATTACCTCGCCGACGAACACGTCAGAAGCATTATAAATCAGGGAATGGAGCATATTTCGGAGTAAGTCATGGCACACGAACACGATCACGAACACGAACACGGAGAGGAAAAAGAGGACAGACGCGCCTCGATTATCAAGCTTTCCGTTTCGCTTGTCCTATTCATCATCGCACTGTTGTGCGAGCACGTTTTCAATATCAACAAAATTGTTTGTCTTTTCATATACATAGCCGCGTTTGCGGTCGTCGGATATGAAGTCGTCATAAGCGCGGTCAAAGGGCTGATACACGGCGAGCCGCTTGACGAATGCTTCCTTATGACGGTGGCGTCGGTCGGCGCGTTCTTCACGGGATCGTACGCCGAGGCGGCGGCGGTCATGCTGCTTTACAACCTCGGCGAATTCCTGCAGGATCTCGCGGTCGACAAAAGCCGCGATTCGATCTCGGATCTGATAGATATAGTCCCTAAAACGGCGACCGTGGTAAGAGACGGAGTCGTGACTGAAATACCGGCGCAGGACGTGCATATCGGAGATCTTCTTAAGGTACGCCCCGGCAGCAGCATACCCGCCGACGGTGTGATCGTATCCGGCGCGACGTCCGTCAACACGTCGGCGCTCACCGGCGAATCGCTTCCCGCTGATCTTTCCGTCGGCGACCGCGTCCTCGGCGGATATCTGAACATGACCGGCGAGATCACGGTCCGCGCCGAGGCTGAATTCGAGAATTCCGCGGCGTCGCGTATCAAAGAGCTTATTGAGGGCGCGGAAGCGAAGAAAGCGCGCACCGAATCTTTCATAACGAAATTCGCGCGCGTCTACACGCCTGTCGTGGTCATTCTCGCGGTGCTCCTCGCGGTGATACCGCCGCTTTTCGATCACGAATGGAGAACGTGGATACACAGGGCGCTCACGTTCCTCGTCGTATCCTGCCCTTGCGCGCTCGTCATATCCGTGCCGCTCACGTTTTTCGCGGGCATCGGCGCGGCGTCGAGAAAAGGTATACTCATAAAGGGCTCGGAATACCTCGAAACTCTGTCGAAGACGGATATATTCGCGTTCGATAAGACCGGCACGCTGACGCAGGGCTCGTTTTCCGTGACCGAGATCAGGGACAACGGCGACAGAGAACTGCTTCTCAACGTCGCGTGCAGCGCCGAAGACCATTCCGGACACCCGATAGCGCGCGCCGTCTCGAAGCTTGACGGAAAGAGAAGCGAGGTCACGTCCGTAACGGAACATCCGGGCGAAGGGATAATCTGCACGATAGACGGCGAGATCTGCGCCGTGGGTAATTCAAAACTGATGAAGCGCCGCGGCATCGACGTCGAGCACGGCGCAGCCACGGCCGTGCACGTCAGCCGCAGCGACGGATACCTCGGCAGCATCCACGTGGCGGATACGGTAAAGGAAGGCACCGCTGAATCGATCATGAAGCTTGGCGAACTCGGGGTAAAAAAGACCGTCATGCTCACCGGAGACGGCAGCGCTGCAGCAGAGCAGACCGGCGCCGACGCCGGCGTCGACGAGATACACGCGTCGCTTTTGCCGCAGGATAAGGTCAGACTCGTAGAGGAACTGCTCAGCCAGGGTAAAGTCGCATACGCCGGAGACGGCATAAACGACGCGGCGGTGCTCGCGAGATCCGACGTCGGCATCGCGATGGGAGCGCTCGGCTCCGACGCGGCGATAGAAGCGGCGGATATCGTTATAACGGACGACGATATAAGGAAACTGCCGGAAGCGCTCCGGATATCGAAGAAAACAGTGCGGATCGCGTGGCAGAACATAGTGTTCGCGATCGCCGTCAAGCTGGCGGTGCTCGTCCTGAGCGCGACGGGAGTCGTCGATGTGATGTGGCTCGCGGTGTTTGCCGATACCGGAGTCGCACTGTTATGCGCCGCCAACGCGATGAGGGCAATGAGATGAGACTGAGACCGCATCATATACTGTGTATCTGCAATTATACCGGCCGCGGTTACAGCAAATCCTTTGAGGAGAACATGTCGAAGATCGCCGCGATGCTGAGGGACGGCGGAAGATTTACCGCGGTGTCCGGCGCCGACGACGTCTGCGCCGCCTGCCCGAACAACAAAGGCGGCACGTGTGAAACTGAGGAGAAGGTCCGCCGCTGCGATAAAGCCGCGGCGGAGCTTCTCGGCGTCACGCCGGGCGCAGTATACTCGTTGTACGAACTGTCCGCCGGGGCGGAAAACCTGATGTCAGACGAAACCGCGCACGCCGCCGTATGCGGAGACTGCGAGTGGTTCGGACTGTGCAGAGAAGTAATAAACAACAGAAAAATAAAAATAAAAAAATAGGAAGAATTTTTGAAAAAGGGCTTGACAACGGCAGCTGTTTTTGATATAATACACCCGTTGACTCAAGCGCTGCTATAGCTCAGATGGTAGAGCGCATCCTTGGTAAGGATGAGGTCATCAGTTCGATTCTGATTAGCAGCTCCAGAAAAAACCTCGCGGAAGCGAGGTTTTTTCAACTAAATCCACCCTGTCGGGCGGGATAAATCCACTTCGTGGATGAAATCGCTGCGCGATGAAATCCGCACTGACGTGCGGGTTTGGAACGCGAATACAGAAAAACAGAAAACCCCGCTTTAAAGCGGGGTTTTTCGGTTTGTACGTCTTTATTCGACGACCGCCTGTTCCGATTCGGATATGGCGAAGATCGTCAGGAAAACTGAATCGAAATCGTCGGATCCGGTCCACAAGCGGTAATACATACTGCCGGTGGGGACGTTGATCTTATGCTGCGCCTCGTCCTCCTCGTGGACGTATACGCCGCACGATTCGACTCTGACGAACGGCTTGCCGTTCTGCGCTATATCGTATATGCAGTGCGGGAATTTGCTGTGGAGGTTCGTCGAAATGCGTATGCCGCGCTCGTGTATGACGTCCCAGACGTTCTTGCCGTCGAACTTGAACCACGATTTAGCGGAGAAGAATTCGTCGTTGTACGACTGCGTCATCACGTGGCCGACCTCGTGCGTGACGGCTTCGCCCGTCAGGGCGTTTCTGAACTCGTATTCGCGCGAGCCGATCAGCGCCTGCTTCGTCATCTTTCCTTCGAAGACTATCTTTCTGTCCGCGTCCTCGATCACGTAACCGGGCTTGAGAGAGTTGCCGTCAAAGCGGAAATAATACTCGGTGACGCCATAGGCCTGTTTGAAGCCCTCGAATTCGGCGCTCGGGAAACTTCCGCCGCCGGGAACGCTTGCGTCAAGCTCTTTGCTCTTTTTGTACGCCGAGACGGTTTTTGCGATACCGTATACCGTCGCGGCTGCGCCGACGACGATCACCACGGGGCCGATGAAGCCGCTGATCTTGCTGTTCGTCGCTTTTTCGGGATTCTTCGGATCGTAGAATATCTTAATATCGTCGCCTTCCTTGAATTCTCCCGTCAGGTTCGACAGCGTCGTTTCGTATTCGGTGCCGTTTACCGTATATTTTGCTTTGACTTCATACGCCTGCGCTTCGCCCTCTTCGTGCTGAAGCTTCTCGACGGAGGTGATCTTTCCGGTTGTCTCGACGTATTTTGCCGTGTTGAAGCTGAGAAGAATGATTCCGAAAATTATAAGTATGACGCCGACGGGGATGAAGAACCGCGCCGGTCCGGTGTTTCGCATGAGCCTTGCAAACTTGTTTTCAAGAGTCATGATGTTTCTCCTTTATATTCCGTGATTATTTCTTTTTGCTTTTTATGATCGCGGGGACGAGGATCGCCGCGGCGGCGACGACTCCGACCGCTATGATCGCGATGATTATCGGCGTGTAGTTCTTACCGGAGGACGGATCGGTGCTTTCGGTGTCCTTATCCGAATCGTCGGGCTGAGCGCCGGTGACGGGATCCGTTACGGGAGCGTTTTTCGGCGCGGACGAGGTGAACACGTATTTGAATCTTCCGCCGGGCGCGACGTCGCCGGTGCGGTAGAAGTCGAGTATCTCGCCTTTGAAGACGCCGGAGCCGTCCTCATCCTGAACGTTGTCCGTCCATTTGAAATCTATCTTGTATTCCTCGCCGGATATGCCGAGCGCGGATTTCGGAACGGATATCACGAGCGTATCGCCGTCAAGCTTGTATCCGACCTCGCAGACGTCTTCAAGCTTGTAACCGTCGCCGGTGAACTTCTGCAGATATGCCGCGCTCGCCGTCGCGGGTTTCGCGCCGACCACGTAGTCGAACGATTCCCAACCCCAGCCGTCGCCGCAGTCTATGTACAGATTCATCCAGTTCCTGTCTGTGTAAGGCGTGATGTCGGCGGCGCATTTTACCATGAAGTAAACGTTTTCGCCGTCCTTTGAGACCTTCGCGTCTATTATGTCGTTTCTGCCGCTGCTGTCCTTGTAATAATACGATCCGTAGCCCTTTGCGTCGCGGTCGCCCGTGTTGTTCGGGTAAGCGACGTAATCTGCGGTGACGTTGTCCCACGCGTCTTTTCCGGAGGTGAGATTTGCGTTTTCATATTCGGAATAAACGGGGATCTCCTCGCAGCCCTTGAATTTTCTGACGTAGGATACGAGCTGATAGTAATAATTGTCGCGGAGGCGTCCTTTTGTGGGCTCAAGGTCTCTTGAGAATTCGTCGTTGAATTCATCCGGAAACGCGTTCTTGACAACGGAACCGGAATCCGGCCACTGCTCATATCTGCCGGCGATCCATTCGTTCCATCCGGTGATGAATATGACTCTCGGGTCGACTTCAAGCGCGTAGTCGAACTGTTCGGCAAAGTTGGCGCCGTATTTTACGGCATTCTCACGAGTGTCGATACCTTTTGACGTATAGGTCCTGCCGATTACGTTCTCGCCGTTCATTGCCGTTATCTGATGTGTCTTGTAGTTGTGGTTTACGGCGACGCCGACAGTCATCTGCTCGATAACGTCCTTGTTTGACCTTGCTCTGTACGTCGCCTGAGGATATGTGGAGAGCCAGCCCCACGTGTCGTACGAGGTCGTGCCCACAAGATATCCGGGCTGACCGCCTCTGAACGTGAAGTAACTTCTTATCTCCTTGGCTAAATCGGAGCTGCCGGTGATCGCGTTCTTATGCGCCATGAGCATGGGTTTGCCGTCCCAGTAGAACCAGAGCTGCTGATATTTCTCGCGGAGATATATGTCCTGGTAGATCATGCCTACCTGAGTCATCGTGCTGCTCTGATCGCCGAATGGAAGAAGGAATGATATCTTCGGTACGTTTACTCCGTCTTCAAGCGCTTTGCTGAACGTCTCATATATCGGAATGTAGCTGTCACGCCAGGTGAATGTGCCGTTCGTGTTGTCGAAGAACAGAACGTCTACGCCCGCGTCCGCAAGAAGCTCGGCGTGACGGCGGAGCACCCAGACATCGTTCGTCTTGTAGAAGCCGTAGATCGATTCGTTCCAGAAGTGAACGGTCGCTTTCTTCGGCCATACGCTGCTGGTGTAGTCGTGTATCGCCTCGGGATGCTCATCCATGACCTTCTGTACGTTGAGCGGTTCGCCGCTGTCCTGAGAAACGTGCCACGACCAGTAGAACAGCGCTACCGTCTTGTCCTCGCGCGGAGCGCCTGTCTCGGCATAGGTTGGCAGCGTTCTTCCGAGTTCGTCCGTCGCTTCCCATGTGGTGGGGTGCGACGCACGTGCTACCACCGCGCTGTCCGCTGACGGGACGTATTCCGCGGGAGCCTTGTTCTTGCCGGTTATCGACGCGGAAGGCGGGACGGCGGAGAAAGGCTCGTCCGTCTTCTCCATAAACGATATCGTTACGTTTATATCTGCCTGTTTTTCAGCTCCGTCGGCATAGAGGAGCCCTTTACCTACCGCGTTGGAATCCCACGCCCATACGCAAAGCTGAGAATTGTCGTTTCTTACGGCGATAAGATACTCGCCGGCGGGCTGGGGGTCAAAGACGACGTCATGCTTCATGTTGTCCCTGACGGGGTCGAACTGCTTTGATGCGACGGGTTCCGTTTTGAGCGTCTCTTCAAAGCCTTCGCTCCATTTGTATACCGATACAGTTGATATTGTATCTGTTTTCACGTAGGTGCTCAGACGGACGGAAACGCCGTTGAACGGAGCGTTCATACGGAGTCTGATGCCGAACGTCGAGTTCAGGGATACCGTAGTCGGCGATCCTTCTCCCTGATTGCTGTAGGCATTAACTTTGTAAACCTCTTCAGCCGTTGCGGAAAGCGATACTGCTGAAAACAGCATCAACGCCGCAATGAGAATACAGATTACTTTTTTCATATTATTTCCTCCGGGTAATTGTATAATCATTATACACCATGCAGTCCCGGAATGTCAAGGTAGTTAAATAATTTTACAAATATAATACACCGCGCCGTATACGGTGCTGGCGAAAGAACCGTAAATGACGACGGGCCCGGCGACCGTGAAAAGCTTCGCTCCGACGCCGAGAATGAAGCCCTCGCTTTTAGCGTCTATCGCCTGCGAGATCATCGAATTTGCAAACCCCGTAACTGGCACGAGCGTGCCGGCGCCCGTGTGCTTGCCGATCAGATCGAATACGCCGACGCCGGTAAGTACCGCCGTTATCAGCATCAGCGAACAGGAGGAAAGCGCGGCGCAGACGTCCTCTTCGATCCCCGCCGCGGCGTAAAGATCGAAAAAAAGCTGACCGAGACAGCATATCGCGCCGCCCGAAAAGAAAGCCTTCACGCAGCAGAGCAGCGTGTCAGACTTTTTCGCGTGCTTTTTTATATATTCGTTATACTTTGCTTTATCGTTCATGTCATCGCCTCCCGCACCGATTATATCCGCACGTCATCCGTTTGATACTTGACAACACCGGTTTTTTATGATAAAATCGCAGTATGAGACTTGATAAACTTTTTTCGGTAACCGGGATCCTCAGCAGGAGTCAGTGCGCACGCGCGGCGAAGGCGGGGCTTATAACGGTCGACGGCTCGGTCGTGCGCGACCCGTCGCTTCAGATCGACCCCGACGTCTGCACGGTGACGTACAAGGGCGAGCCGGTCGAATACAGAAAATACGTATATATCATGATGAACAAGCCCGAGGGGTACGTCTGCTCGAACGACGAGCCGGGCGAGCTGCTCGTCTTCGATCTGCTTGATGAAAGATACAAAAGAAAGGATATCTTCACCGTCGGCAGACTCGATAAAAACACGACCGGGCTCATCATCATAACGAACGACGGAAAGTCCGCGCACGCGGCGCTGTCGCCAAAACGTCACGTGCAAAAAAAGTACGTTTACACGCTCGCGGAACCGCTGTCCGAGGACGACAGGATAAAGCTTGAGAGCGGCGTTGAATTGAAAGACGGATATACGACAAAGCCGTGCCGGATAATACCGACGGGCGACCAAAGCGGTGAAATAATCCTGTCCGAAGGGAAGTATCACCAGATAAGGCGGATGTTTGCCGCAGCCTCGAACAGAGTCGAGACGCTGGAGCGCGTATCCTTCGGCAAAATAACGCTCGACGGCTTGCTCGGGCGCGGTCAGTGGCGGCCGCTCACCAAGGGTGAGATCGCGCTTTTCACAAAAGAAGACGGCGGCGAAAATAATTGAAAAAAATGAGAGATGATTTGGGAAAAATCATCTCTTTTTACTTGACATATAAATAAAAATAATATATAATAAAGAAAAAATCAAAAGGACAGTATATGGATATTTTAAAACAGTTATCCGAAGAGCTCGGATTGAGAGAAGAACAGGTGAAAAACACCGTCGCACTGATTGACGACGGAAACACCATCCCGTTCATCGCGCGTTACAGAAAAGAGGTAACGGGATCGCTTGACGACACGGTACTTCGCAACCTTTTCGACAGACTGACTTATCTGCGAAATCTCGAAAACCGCAAGGAGGAAGTCAGAGCGGCGATAGAGGGTCAGGGCAAGCTCACCGACGAGATCGTCGCGGCGCTCGCCGGCGCTCAGACGCTCACCGAGGTCGAGGACATTTACCGCCCGTTCAAGCAGAAGAAAAAGACGAGGGCGTCGGTCGCGCGCGAAAAAGGTCTCGAGCCGCTCGCCGCGCTGCTCATGGAGCAGAGAAGCTCGTACGAAAGGAGCCTGACCGATATCGCCTCTGACTACATCGACGAAGAAAAAGGCGTCAATACCGCCGAGGAAGCGCTAGCCGGCGCGTGCGATATAATCGCCGAGGACGTTTCGGACAGCGCGGAGGTGAGAAAAGAGATCCGCCGCACGACGTACGATTACGGAACGCTGACGTCAAAGCAGGATAAGGAAGAAGATTCAGTCTACTCTCAGTATTACGACTACGAGGAAAAACTGAACAAGATCCCGGATCACAGGATACTCGCGATAAACCGCGGAGAAAAAGAGGAATTCCTTAAGGTCGGCATCGAAGCGCCGAAGGACATGATCCTCAACTATATGTTCGACAAATTCATAACCGAGTACAACAGCCCGGCAAGAAAATACGTAGAGGGCGCGGTGCTTGACGCGTACGACAGACTTATCGCGCCGTCGATAGAACGCGAAATAAGATCCGATATGTTCGACCGCGCAAGCGAGGGTGCGATAGTCCTTTTCTCGGATAACCTGCGCCATCTGCTGCTCACGCCGCCGCTCAAGGGCAAGACCGTTCTCGGACTCGACCCGGGTTACAGAACGGGCTGCAAACTCGCCGTCGTCGACAGGACCGGCAAGGTGCTCGACACCGCCGTCATTTACCCGACGATGAAACAGGAATACAAGATCGAGGAAGCGAAGGTCATCGTCAAGCGCCTTATAAAGAAATGGGGCGTCAACGTCGTGGCGATCGGAAACGGCACCGCGTCGAAGGAGAGCGAGATATTCATCGCGGGCGTGCTGCGCGAGCTCGATAACGGCTGTAAATACATCATGGTAAGCGAAGCCGGCGCGTCTGTATATTCCGCGTCGAAGCTCGCGGCGGACGAATTCCCGGATTTCGACGTTACGCAGAGATCCGCGGTCTCGATCGCAAGGCGTCTGCAGGACCCGCTCGCGGAGCTCGTCAAGATCGATCCCAAGTCGATCGGTGTCGGCCAGTATCAGCACGATATGAAGCAGAACAGACTCGACGAGGCGCTGACCGGCGTCGTCGAGGACTGCGTCAACTCCGTCGGCGTAGACGTCAACACCGCGTCGCATTCGCTGCTCGCCTATATTTCCGGCATAAACGCCGCGTCCGCGAAGAACATCGTCAAATACCGCGAGGAAAACGGCGAATTCAGATCGCGTGACGAACTGCTCAAAGTGCCGCGCATCGGCGCGAAGGCTTACGAGCAGTGCGCGGGCTTCCTGCGCGTGCCGCACGGCGACAACGTGCTCGACAACACGGGCGTACACCCCGAATCGTACGCCGCCGCGAACGCCCTGCTTGATCACTTCGGCATAACCGCCGAGGACGTCAGCAAAGGCCACGCGTCTGATCTTCCCGAGCTCGTCAAAGAGGAGGGAAGCAAGAAGCTGTGCGAACAGCTCGGCATCGGCGCGCCGACGCTTGCGGATATTGTAAAAGAACTCGTCAAACCCGGCCGCGACCTGCGCGACGACTTCACGCCGCCCGTGCTGCGCGACGACATAATGGACATGAACGACTTAAAGGAAGGCATGGAGCTGACCGGCGTCGTGCGCAACGTTATCGACTTCGGCGCGTTCGTCGATATCGGCGTCCACCAGGACGGTCTCGTGCACATTTCGCAGATGTCGGACAAATATATCAAACATCCGTCGGAGGTCGTCTCGGTCGGTGACGTCGTCAAAGTAAGAGTGCTTTCGGTCGATCCGGTGAAGAAGAGGATCGGGCTCACGATGAAGCGCTGAATTTGTTAACAAAGCCCGAAAATATGAACAAAAATCTCCAAAAACGGCTGAAAACGCGATTTTTTGTGCAACATGCACAATTATTATACTCAAATTTTGGAGAATAAACATCTTTAAAAATTCAAATTTATCTGTTATAATATAAGGCGTTGATAAATACTCAGGAGGATATTATGGCAAGCTTATCTTTAAAGCACATTTACAAGAAATACCCCGGCGGCGTCGTCGCCGTGTCGGACTTCTGCCTTGAGATCAAGGATAAGGAATTCATCGTTTTCGTCGGTCCTTCCGGCTGCGGTAAATCCACCACGCTCCGTATGATCGCGGGTCTTGAAGAGATCACCGAAGGCGAACTGTTCATCGGCGACAAGCTCGTGAACGACGTAGCGCCCAAGGACAGAGACATAGCGATGGTGTTCCAGAACTACGCTCTGTATCCGCATATGACTGTTTTTGAAAACATGGCGTTCGGTCTTAAACTCCGCAAGACTCCGAAGGAGGAGATCAAGCGCAGAGTCGAAGAGGCCGCCCGTATACTTGATATAAACCACCTGCTTGAAAGACGTCCGAAGGCTTTGTCCGGCGGTCAGAAGCAGCGTGTCGCTCTCGGACGCGCCATAGTTCGTAATCCTAAAGTATTCTTGCTTGACGAG
>JAGDCE010000168.1 GCA_017958705.1 Clostridia bacterium | reverse complement strand
CTCAGATTCTACAGCAAGAAAGTGACCGAGGCGACAAGCGCAGACGATCTGCTCGCCGAAACGCCCGTCAGTCTTGTTTCCGCCGCAAAATTTGTGGAAGACGAGGAAATAGACGCCAATTCGGAGCTTTACGTCGCTATTTTAGTCGATTGCGTGGGCGAAGACAGCACGCCTTCCACGCAGAACATAACAGCTCAGTTCAAGATATTCCTTTCCGCCGCACAGCTCGCGGCCGGACCGCTGCCTGAATACGTAACTTTGACTGATGCAGGTAATTGTATAGACGCCGCCTTTTATATGAACGGTAATAGCGGTACTCCAATTAATGATTATGGCAATATTGAAACCGGAACCCGTATAAACATAGCTATTTACCGCGGAATAACCGCATACGCAACAATGGGCGGGAATACTTATAGCATTGAAACAGACAGCAACGGTGGCCCTGTAATCATTATTCCGTATGTTACAGGAGATATCGTTGTTCATAGGCTCAATTAATCATATATCGATCAAAAAAGCGGAAGGGGTTTTCCCTTCCGCTTTTTGCTTTTGCAAACTGTCATTTATCGAACGGGCCGAGCACTGAGCAGGCGCGTTCGAGATGTTCCCGAATATTTATATGCTGGGGGCAGACGCTTTCGCACGAACCGCACTGGATACACATATCGGCGTGATTCTTTTTGTTTATAAAAAGCTGTCTGCTTTCGTACGCGCGGGCGAACTGTTTGTTGTTATACATCGCAAACATATTCAGCGCGTTGAGCGTGGGCGATATGCCGATTTCCGAAGGACACACCTCGGCGCAGTAGTTGCAGCCGGTACACGGGACCGTCGGTATGCTTTTAAGCGCTATACGGGCCTTTTCTATGATTTTCTGTTCTTCTTCGTCCAGCGGCTTGAAATCCGCCATAAAGGAGACGTTGTCTTTGACCTGGTCGACCGTGCTCATTCCCGAAAGCACCACCGCCACGCCTTCAAGGCTGGCGACGAAACGGATCGCCCAGGAGGCGAACGACGCGTCCGGATCGGCAGATTTGAACACTTCGGCAACGCTTGCGGGAGGATCGGCGAGCAAGCCGCCCTTGACGGGTTCCATAACTACGACAGGCACTCCGTATTTGCGCGCAGTCTCGTAACACTCGCGCGACTGGACGCGCCCGTCTTCCCAATCGGCGTAGTTGATCTGCAGCTGTACGAAATCTACATCCGGGTGAGAAGCGAGCACTTTATCAAGCGCGGCGGCGTTCGAATGGAACGAAAAACCGTAATTTCTGATCTCGCCCTTCGCTTTCTTTTCTTTTACAAAATCCCAAAGCCCGAAATCGTCGTAAAGTGGCGTGCGTGCGTCGCCAAGATTGTGCAGCAGATAATAATCGAAATAACCGGCGCCGGTCTGCTCAAGCGACGTTTCGAACTGCCTGAGCGAAAACTCGCGCGTTTTTTCGCCCGCCCACGCCGACATCTTTGTGGCGACGGTGAAACTTTCACGCGGATAACGCTTGACGAGCGCTTCGCGCATGGCGATTTCCGAACCGTTATACGCCCACGCCGTGTCAAAGTACGTAAAGCCGGCGTTCATATAGATATCGACCATCTCTTTGACTTGTTCGATATCGATCTTGTTATCGTTTTTGGGTAATCTCATAAGCCCGAAACCGAGCTTTTTTGCAGGAAGATCCATATTTCCCCTCTCAGTCTTTATGTACGGATTACTGTTTTTTTAAGATCTTTATGATCTTGCCTATGTAAAGATAATGAAAATCGCCTTCGGGATAATGACCGGCAAGCGCCTTTTTGTCGAGTATCCCTTCGGGTCCCAGGAAAAATCTGCCCGTCTTTTCGCAAATGACGGCGAAATCGGATTCCGCAAAGAACGGCACGCCGTCGTCATAAGCGAGCGTAAGCCCCGAAGCGGCTATCTTGTCGCAATCGCGCCCCGACACCCTGCCGAGATACGCCAGCTGTTTTCTGTATTTTTCGCCGTTTGGGAAGCTTAACGAAAAGCGGCCGGACGAATCCATAAATTCCTTTGTGAATCTGCTTTCACGCACGAAACAGCAGGCGACGTCGGTGCTCCAAAGCACGCCGAAACCGCCCCACGAAGCGGTCATCGTATTGGCTTTGCCGTCTTTTTCGGCGGTTATGAGCATCCAGTTTTTCTCTATCGATTCAAATACGTTGAAATTCGCCTCTTCGGGCGATATTATCTTGAATTCTGACATTTTACACACTCCGTCACATCTTTGTATATTTATTGTATCATTATACAAGCCAAATGTCAACAGTATTCTTCCCCGCGCGAAGAATGCGGACGAAAAAGTTTTGCGCGGTACTTGAAAGCGCACGCGATGTGTGATATAATACGAAACGACCGTTTGACGGTAAAACTACTTGGGATTCCGGTAACAGAATG
>JAGDCE010000167.1 GCA_017958705.1 Clostridia bacterium | reverse complement strand
GAGCACGCCGGTGCCTCGACCTCGTCAAACGAAGCGAATTTCTTGCCCGTCGCCTCGTTCAGCCCGTCAATGTTGCCGAACTTTTCGGACAAATCAGAGCGGAATTTTCCGATCGCGGCGTCGGAGTAATCATACTGCGTCGTGCACCAGTATTCCGTCTCGCAGTACGGCGTGAAAGCGGGCAGGTAAAACAGAATGTTTTTGCCGTACTTTCCGTCGAAATGCGCCACGGCGTCTTTGTAGAACGTCACGGCTTTTTCCGTTGCGGAATCTGACGCAAACGACAGCGTCGCGCGTTTATAGTAAACGTCGCCCACGCAGAGATTTCCGGATATGTCGCGCTGGATCTCGTCGTCGGACAGCATTTTGTCGCCGTACCGTCGCGCGAAGTCTATCGACACCGCGACCGGCAGACCCTTTATGTTTATAACGTAGTCGAGCATTTCGTCAAAAGGCGAATAGTCGATGTTTCCGTTCCCGTCCTGTATCAGATGCCACGGCATGTGGATCTTTATCGCGTTGAAACCCGTGTTCGCCACGGTGTCGACTATCGATCTGAATTCCGCCGCGCCGCGCAGTCTGAAATTCCAGATCCTGAAAATAAAGTATCTTTTCATTTCCTCGTCCTGCTTTATCTCTTCCGTTTCCGCCGCGGTCACGACTTCGGTATCCGTCTCCGTGACCGTATCCGGGATTTCATCCGTCGTTTCCGGAACGGGTGAGGTGCAGCAGCATAAGACCGGGAACGCGAAACAGATCAGGATCAATACAGTTATCAGCTTTTTCATCTTCATACAGTTATCCTCAGCATCCCGCCCCGCGGAACGCCAAGGCGTCTTTCCTTGCCGTATACGCCGGATCCTGTCTTATTTCCGTATAAATCGTATATCTCATAGTTGAATCTTTCATCGGTCGACGGAACCAGATAATCGTACGCGGTGTCGTTGAATATATCTTCGTTTTTGCCGGCGGGAGTGAACAGCGGTTCACAGTGAAGGACCGTTATTTTTTTGTCCTCCGTCTCCGCCGTCATCACCGTGTAATTTGATTCGGGATGATACGCGCGGAATTTTCCGTGAAGCAGTACGCGCCTGTTTTCCGTCCAGTATTTCACGAATCTGCGCACAAGTTCCAATTGTTCTTCCGGTATCTCCGTCAGTCTTACGGATATCTGCGGAACGGAGAACAGAATGTTAAGAAGCTGCCTCTGACAGTTGAGGACCGATTCGCATTTGCCCCATAAAAGCATGTCGGAATGGATCGCCGTGCCGCCGTTCACGAGCCGCAGCGCGGTGATACCGACCCTGTTCGTTATCGGGTCCGCGGCGCAGTCGCCGACGCGCAGCATGTTGCAGCGGTTGACTATATCCGCGCCGATGTAGTTCTGCCGGAACTCGAACATGAAATCCTTGTTGATTGCCGTCATCTTCGCGTAAATCTCGTCCATCAGAAGGACCGCCGCACCATCGAGCGTCCTCACGTCCATTTCGTCGTTATACGGCGGAATGTGATCGACGTCCATGTTGAATGCGTCGATAAAATCGAGCTTCAGCCCGTCTATGCCGTATTCGCGCACGTAACGCTCGAGTATACCGAGGATATGAGCGCGGATGTCGGGATAGCGTATGTCGAGCACGCCGGCGCCGAACGGCGGATTGTCAAACGCCATCTTGTCCTTTAACCTTACGTATTCCGGCGAATCGAAACCGACGAACGGGACGGCGAACCACATTAGTATTTTGATGCCGAAGCCGTGCACACGGTCACAGAAGCCCTTGAAATCCGGGAATTTGTCCTTTGCCAGCTCCCATTCGCCGCATTTCTGATATGCGCCTGTGTTCTCGCCTTCGAACTGCCAGCCGTCGTCGAGGATGAAAGTTTTGAAACCGATCCTGCCGGCGAGCTCAAGTTCCTTTTCGAGCAGATACTGCTCCGGCTCCTGGTGGAAGTTGTACCACGACGAGTAAAGCGGCAGCTCGGCGTTGTCCGGCACGGGCACCTGCCCGTCCTTCAGGAATGAACGCATCCATTCGCCCGCCTCGCTGATCGCGTCGCAGTAGTCGACAGGCCGTCTGTCAACGCGCAAAAGCGCGTGCTCAGACGCGGTCTTCACCGTGAAGCCTATCTCGTCGCGCTGATCGAGGTCTCTTACCGAAACTGCAAGATGCGAGCGCGAGAACGTGTCGGAAAGCGCTACGGTGACGCGGTTGACGCCCTCGGAATCCATGGTCGACAACAGCGGCGAGCCGTACTGATAAAGGGCGTCCGCGGCGTTGGGGAACCACCACTGACGTATGCTGTGATCGCGGCCGCCGAGCGGCGTCCACGTGCTGAAAACGCCTCGCAGCTCCTCGACCCATTCGTATTCTCCCGCGCCGGGGAGCTCGTATATCTCGACGCCGTTATCCGTAAAGAGCGGCACAAGCGCCGTTTTGCGGTCTTTATATTCTATCATGGTCGTGATCCGCCTTTCGCCCGGTATCAGTTTTTGAATCTGTAAATGAAGTCCAGCCTGCCGAGCGGCGCGACGTCGCCCTTGTCGTAGAAATCCTCGACCGAGGCGTATCTGACTGTGCTGTCCGCGGCCTTGAAGAGAAGCTGTCCGTCGTCCGTCAGCGCGGAGAGGGGAAGCGTGTACGACACGGCTTTGTCGCAGATCCGCGTCTTCACGTTGCACAAAGGCGTGCGGGAGAAATCCTTGCCGAGACGGCACAGAGCGCCGTCCGATACGACGAACGCGCCTTTACTGCCCTTGATGAACAGGACCATGAAATCGCCCTCGCCTTCTCCTTTAAGAGCCTCCGCCGCGTCGAGCCTGAACGAGATCTGTTCGCCGTTTTTGCAAACCGTGACGCCGGTTATCGCGTTTCTGCCGGTGTCGTTTTTATAATGCGTACCGTAGCCGTCGTTGTCGCGGTTGAAGGCGCCGTCGTCCGTGCACGGATAATACGCTTCCCCGCCGTCGCCGTACACCGGCACCTCGCCGTATCCCTTGTACCTTCTGACGTTTGACACGAGCTGCATATAATAGTTGTCGAAATAGCCGCCGCGCATCATTTCGAGGTCGCGGCTGTATTCGCAGTTGCACAGGTCGACGAATCTGATCGGGCGCTCCGGCGTGCCCTGCCACCTGCCCGCGATCCACTCGTTCCAGCCGGTCACGAGCACCACGGGCGGATCTGTTTCTATCGCACGGTCGAACTGCTCGCCGAAATTGTATCCGCGGTAAATCGCGCCCTCACTCTTGTCGTTTTCTCCGTTATGGAAAGCCCTGCCGCGGTTCGCCGTCTCGCCGTAAAGGACGGAGTCGCCGAACATTATCTGCGGATGCTGCGCGACGGAGACGTTTATCACCTCGTCCTCGCCCGCCTCGTTCTTGAAGACTCTCTGCGGACGCACGAAATCCATCCACGGCCAGCCGCCGACTTTGTCGGGCTCGTTCGGCCACTGGGATTTCTTTATATCGAAGAATTCGCGGCATTCATCCGAGCACTCTTCCTCGATTGCGATAATAAGCGGTTTTTTATCGAACACGTACCACGTGTCGGGGCAGAAGTTCTGTTTATATATCGCGTCGTAGATCTTCTGCACGGTCTTACCGGACTGGGTGTTCGTGTAGAACATCACGCGCGGGATCTTGAAGCCCTCGTCGTGATATTCCTGAAGCACGGACATGACCTTTTTCGCGTTTTTCTCGTAGATCACGGCGTTCGTCGTGTCGAAGTACAGAAAGTCGACGTCCGCCTGCATCAGAAGCTTCATGTGCTTCCTGATGACCCACTCGTCGTCGGAATAATAGTAGCCGTAAAACGGCTCGCCCCAGTGGTGCATCTGCCCGATGTCTCCCCACACGTCGAAGCGTTTGCCCGCGTCCGGGTATTTTGCGATTATTTTCGTGATATCAAGCGGGGCGTGTCTGCCGTGCTCGCCGCACCACAGAAAATAGAATATGCCCACCTGCCGGTTCTCCCGCGGGGCGGGGCACTGTCCGGGCAGCGGAGTTTCGCGCCCGAGCGCGTCGATGCCGTAAAGCAGTCCGTTTGAAAGATCTTTCATTTTCAGATACCTCCTTCGGTTTTCTGTTACCATCATACCACATTTTTACGCCGATTTCAAGATAAATCGTCATGTTTGACAAAGAAAAATCTTGACATACGCGGGCTTTTATGTTATACTGTCATAAAAGAACCGAAAGAGGTGAAAAGAATGATATATAAGAATCAATACGTTCCGGACGAACTGAGACCGATCTCCGCCTGGGGATACTTCGGTTATTCGCTGTTGTTCTCGATCCCGCTGGTCGGATTCGTACTGCTGTGCGTTTTCGCGCTCGGCGGCACTTCAAACGTCAACCTCAAAAGCTATGCGAGATCGTATTTCTGCATGTTGATCCTCGTCCTTATCATCGTCGGCATCGCGCTTCTGATCATGGCGATAACCGGATCGTTCGCCGCGATATTCTCATTTTTGCAGAACAAAACGTAAAAACGTGATATTCGACCGGCGTTATTTTGACATCGCAGTATCGACCAACGACACCGCAAAGCTTTTCGCCGCGCGCGGCGGAGCCGAGGGTGTCGTTGTTGTCGCCTCATCTCAGACGGGCGGCCGCGGTCGGCTCGGCCGGCGTTTTTACTCGCCTTCGGGCGGGCTTTACATGAGCCTGATCCTGCGCCCGCGCTTTGACGATTTTACGCTCATAACGCCGGCGGCGGCTGTCGCCGTCTGCCGCGCGCTCTGCTCGCTCGGCTTTGACTGCGGCATAAAATGGGTCAACGATATATATAAGGACGGCAAAAAGGTCTGCGGGATATTGACCGAATCGAACGTCGAGCAGGGCTGGGCGGTGCTCGGCATCGGCATAAATACCGTCTGCCCGGGACCCGGCGCACCCGATATCGCGGGCTGGCTTTACGACGGCGAGGCGGATAACAGAACCGTTGAAGACGCCGTTCTTGCACAGTTCGATCACGTATACTCGCGGCTGCCACAGAAGGATTTTGTAGATTATTACAGAAAAAAAAGCTGCCTGCCCGGCAAAACGCTGCTGATAAACGGCATCGAATATAAATACGAAGGGATCGGCGACGATCTGTCGCTTATCGCGTCGTCCGGCGGGACGATCAGCCGCTTCACCTGCGGCGACGTCAGCATAAAAACAGTCTGATACGAAAGGATCAAACGGTATGGTTTTACAGGAATCCGGAGAAATGTATCTTGAAACGATATATATACTGAGCAAAAAACTCGACGCCGTGCGATCGATCGACGTCGGTGAATATATGAAGTTCTCGAAACCGTCGGTCAGCCGCGCGATGGGGCTGCTTAAAAACGGAGGATTCATAAACGTGGATCAGAAGGGATATATAACCCTAACCGGCGTCGGATACGAGACGGCGTCAAAGATCTACGAGCGCCACACCGTGCTGACAAAATGTCTTCTGGAACTCGGCGTGGATGAAGAAAACGCCTCAAACGACGCCTGCCGGATAGAGCACGTGATCAGCGACGCGACGTTTGAAGCGATCAAGGATCATATGAAATAATACAACAAATAAATAAAGCGGGACGGATCTTCGGCGCGGCGTGATAAGAAAGTTTTTTCAATTTCCATACCGCGCCGAAAATGAAGACGCCCGCAAGCGGGCTAATGAAGAAGTGAACACGCTTCGCTAATGAAGACGCTCCTGCGGAGCTAATAAAGAACGGGGGCGACTTCGCTTCATTAGTGAGCGAAGCGAACGTCTTCATTATACCGGCTGAATACGAAAAAGCAGACTGATTTTGATTTTCAGTCTGCTTTCATTTTTCAGGGCGCACTTACTCACCACGCTGACACTCGGTGAAAAACATCCTTATGACAGTCGGGCATTATCCGTCCCGTTCTTTTATTTTATTGTGATATCGGTATACGCGTTGTTGCGGTAGACTTTAAGCGTCGGATCCGTCTCCGATAAAGCCGAGGTAAGCGAATCCGCGTCAAAAACGTCCCTGCCGCCGACCGAGACGATTATATCGCCTTTTTGCAGATCGCCGGACCCCGATACAGACGTCACGAAGCAGCCGACGGGGATCTTGTAGATCTTCGCCTGCGTTTCCGTCACCGGCTCGATATAAACGCCGAGCCGTTCGATGAACAGAGGCGTGGGGTTTACCGTTATGTCGTGCTTAGGCGTCAGGATTATGAGCTTTTTAACCGATTTGAGCACGGCGTCCATGTGGCTCGCGGTCACAGCCGATCCGTCGCCGCTTCTGACGACGCCGACCGTCTGACCGTATTTGTTTATGACCGGAGCGCCGATGCTTCTGAAATCGCCCTGCAGGCTCACGGTTATCTCGCCGCCGGCGGATATCACGCGGCACTGAACGGGGGCTGTGCCCGGTTCCTTGCAGTAGACGGTCTGCCCGTCCTCGAGCGCGCGCGAATCGCCGATCTCGGCGCACGGAAGCCCTGTTTTTTTTATTTTGACAAGCGCTATGCCGCTGTCGGCGTCGGAACCCGCCGCCGAAGCGGAGAGCTGCGTACCGTCGGAAAGCGTCACCGTGATCTCGGACGCTCCGCTCACAGTGTCGTAGCCGGTCATTATATAACCGTCGTCGGTGAGTATCGTGCCGCTGCCGGTGCGCCCGCCGTCCGCCGTCACCTTTACCGTGCATTTCGTGTAAAGCGCGTCGATCTGCGCA
The DNA here is from genome assembly GCA_017958705.1 of Clostridia bacterium. GTDB lineage: Bacteria > Bacillota > Clostridia > Oscillospirales > CAG-272 > UBA1248. Next base: position 5,455 of record JAGDCE010000167.1, on the reverse strand, counting down.
GCGTCAAGCTCGTTTTTGTGAGGGCTCGACGCCGCGGGTATCTCGCCTTTCAGAAATTCGCTGAAGGTGTAGCCCTTCGTGCGCATTATCGTGTCGGTGACGAACACCGCAACAAGGCAGAGAAGTACGGTGAACGAAACGATTATTATAACGGTAAGAACGGTGCGGGCGCGTTTGTTCTGCCGGTTCTCAGCCAGTTCTTTTTTGTACTCGTCGTAGTTGTGCCGGTACTGGAAACCGCCGTACGATTCTTCCTTCTTGTCGTTTTCAGTTGTGTTTTCTGTGTTGTTCTGCATAATTCGGTATTACTTCGCACCGTCAGTCGGCACGCTGTTTTTTCGGTGCTTCGGCGGGAGTCAGAGTGAATACGAATTCACAGTATTCGCCGTAAACGCTGTTGACCCATATCTCCTCGCCGTGCGAATCGATTATCGTTTTCACGATATACAGACCGAGACCGACGCCGGTCCTGTCGAGGCCTCTGCTCTTGTCGCTCTTGTAGAATCTGTCGAATACCATCGGCAGATCCTCCTTCGCGATGCCCTCGCCTTCGTTATAGACGGCGGTGTAGATCTTGCCGTCGCGCTCGATGTGCGAAATCTTGTAAACGCCTCCGTCGCGCGCGAATTTCACGGCGTTGTCACAGAGGTTGTATAACACCTGATAAACGGCGTCGCGGTCCGCGTTGACGTACATGTTGTCGTGCTCGGGCTCGAAGCGGACGTCGAGATTCTTCTTTTCGAGCCGCTGTTCGAGCGAGATGATGATCTGCCGCGACATCTCGCAGATGTCGAACGGCGCCATTACGAACTTTCTGTCGCCCGCCTGTATCCTCGAAATGTCGAGCAGGGAATTGACGAGGCGCGCAAGACGCTTGACCTCGCTCGAAACGATTTCAAGATAGTAATTCTGTTTTTCGTACGGTATCGCGCCTGAAAGGATGTTGTCGATGAAGCCCGCTATCGTCGTCATCGGCGTGCGCAGGTCGTGGCTTACGTTGGCGAGGAACGTTTTGCGCGTCTCCTCGTTCTTTTCAAGCGAGGACGCCATGTTGTTGAACGCCGCCGCGAGCTCCGCGACCTCGTCGTTGCCGGTGACCGGGACGCGGACGTCGAATTTGCCCTGCGAGAACGAGCGCGCCGCCTCGCTCATCTTCTTAAGCGGCGAGACGATCTTGTCGGTGACGAAGAACACGGTTATGAGCGCCGCCGCCGTCACCCAGAGTATAGCGATGATCGTGGTCCTCACGGTGTTGCCGGCTATGCCGGGGATCGAAGACGTGGCGGAACAGACGATAACCATTCCCGCGGTCGCTCCCGTATCGTCCGCTATGCGTCCGCTGAAAACGAGCATTTTGGAGGGCAGCAGTCCGTCGAGATCGGTGTATCCGCTGAAATCATCCGTGCTTTTGAGGTTGTAAAGCGAGGAATCCTTCACGGAATCGCCCTCGGATATGCCGTCGGGCGCGCTGACCGCGAGCTGAACGAGTCCGTCGCCGTTCGTCACGATCACGAAGATATCGTTGTTCACCGCGTCTATTATATGATTTATGATCGGAGATATGTCGGACGCGGAGAAATAAACGTACCGTCCGAAATCCGTCGTACCGGAAGAAGAATAACCGGACGACAGATAAGACACGAGTGAATCCCGCGTCGATCTCATCGATTCTTTTTTGATGTTCTTCGAATACGTTGCCGATGAAGACGAGTATATCAGCCCCAGTATCGTGAAGCTTACGACGATGATCACCATAAAAATGGTGAAATATCGCGTGAAAACGCTTTTGAACACAGCCGCCTCCGGATTTCGTGTAAGTTGTCAGGGGGGCTTAGCACGCTAAGCCCCCGCCGGTATTACTGAAGTATCTCGAATTTGTAGCCGACGCCCCAGACGGTCTTGAGGATCCATTTGTCGGACACGCCCTCGAGCTTCTCGCGCAGACGCTTCACGTGTACGTCGACGGTACGGCTGTCGCCGAGATAGTCGAAGCCCCAGACCTTGTCGAGGAGCTGGTCGCGCGTGAAGACTCTGTTGTAGTTGGAAGCGAGGAAATACAGAAGCTCGAGTTCCTTCGGGGGGATGTCTACGCTCTTGCCCTTGAGCTTGAGCTCGTATTTCTGCAGGCTTATCTCTATGTTCTCGAACTTGATGACCTCTTCGTTCGAGGGATTCTCGTGGCTGTTGCAGCGGCGGAGAACGGCCTTGATCCTGACCGCGAGCTCCTTGAGATCGAACGGCTTCACGACGAAATCGTCGGCGCCCATCTCAAGACCGAGGACCTTGTCGAAGACCTCGCCCTTTGCGGTGATCATTATGATCGGCTTGGAGGAGACTTCTCTGATCTCACGGCATACGGCCCAGCCGTCCTTCTTGGGGAGCATTATGTCGAGCAGAACGATATCCGGCTCGTACATTTTGAAGAATTCAACGCCCTGAGCGCCGTCGTTGGCGGTCTTGACCTCGTATCCTTCGTGTTCGAAATAAACGCGAAGAGTTTCGCAGATGTTGACGTCGTCGTCGATTACGAGAATTTTGGTTCCCATCATGATCTTATACCTCCGTATATTTATGTTTTTGTTAACTTTGTGAGATTTTTCACTAACTTCATTATATCACGCCGCGCGGCTTTTGGATGAACGTATTGTAACAAAAATGTAACAAATAAATAAACTGAACTTACCTCCGCGCCGCGCGCTCTCATATATAACGCGCAATGATATAAAAAGTTCATTAAAATTCATTGACAAAACGGACGGCGTGTGATAGAATTAGCATGCTGTAAATATTTCCGAAAGAGATTTATATGAAACTTGGTATCATTGGACTGCCGAACGTAGGCAAGAGCACGCTTTTCAATGCAATAACGAACGCCGGCGCCGAAATGGCGAACTATCCGTTCTGCACGATAGAACCGAACGTGGGCGTCGTGTCTGTGCCGGACGAACGCCTTGACCGGCTCGCCGAGATATATCATCCCGAAAAATACACGCCGGCTACGGTGGAGTTCGTCGATATCGCCGGGCTCGTCCGCGGCGCGTCTAAGGGCGAAGGTCTCGGCAATAAATTCCTGTCGCACATACGCGAGGTCGACGCCGTCGTCCACGTGGTGCGCTGTTTCAGAGACGAGAACGTCATCCACGTCGACGGCGATATCAACGCGATGCGCGACGTCGAAACGATAAACACAGAGCTGATACTGTCGGATATAGAGCTTTCCGAGCGCCGCGCCGACAAGGCGAGGAAGATGATGAAGGCGGATAAAAAGTTCGGCGCCGAGGCGGATTTCTTCGACCGCGTGACGGCGGAGCTGAACAACGGCGTCTCAGCCCGCGCGATAAAGTGCACGCCGGAGGAGGCTGAACTGCTCTCCACGGTGCCGCTGCTCTCCGCGAAGCCTATTATCTACGTGGCTAACATCCCGGAATCCGAAGTCGGGACAGATCTGTCCGGCAACGCCGAGTATCAGGCGCTGAAAAATTACGCGCAGACCGAAGGTTCCGAGATCATACCGATCTGCGCCGAGATGGAAGCGGAGCTGTCCGAGCTCGAGGGCGAGGAAAAGCAGATGTTCTTACAGGAAATGGGAGTAAACGAGAGCGGTCTCGACAAGCTCATAAAAGCGAGCTACCGTATACTCGGACTCATAAGCTTCCTCACCGCCGGACCGAAGGAGGTCCGCGCCTGGACGATAAAGAACGGCACGAAAGCGCCGCAGGCGGCGGGAAAGATCCATTCCGATATGGAACGCGGGTTCATACGCGCCGAGGTCATCGCGTACGACGATCTTATGGCAGTCGGCGGAAGTCTGGCTGTCGCAAAGGAAAAAGGCCTGATCAGAAGCGAAGGCAAGGAATACGTCTTCCGTGACGGCGACGTCGTTGTTATAAGATTCAACGTTTAAGGGCACCAGCCCTTTACGACTACCCATAGCGCAATTGGATAGAGTATCAGATTCCGATTCTGACGGTTGGGGGTTCGAATCCCCCTGGGTAGGCCATCGATAAGTTATCCGAACTCGGCGTTTCGGGGGACGGTGTGGTTTGGATGACGATAAAAAGAGCGGGGAAGCGCTGAGCTTCCCCGTTTCGTTTATTTTTTGAAGACGTCGGGCTCCGGAGGGTTCCGGGCCGGCGTACTTCACTTTTTTTACGCCTTTTTCAATGCGTGTGCTCGTCGATCTTGTCGATGCGTTTGTGTGCCTGTTTGCATGACTCCTCGACACGTGTGACACGCTCGCCGAGCTCGCCGACGGTCTTTCTTTGCTCCACACTTTCACGCTTCAGATCGTCAACGCCCGCCTTTATGTATCCGATATCGGACGCCATTACGCCCTTCGTCTGACCTTCGGCGACGTCATCCTTTTTTCTGCTGCGCTGAAATGTGAAATAAGAGAGAAGAAAACCGAGAACGGCCGACACGATCGAAGTCACCGAACAGATCACCGCAACAGTTGACCCTTGCATTACAGCGCGCCGTCCCTTCTCGCATACTTGACGTATGCGTCTTCAAAGCCGAGTTTTTTCGCCTTTGCGACGTCTTCCTCCGCGTACAGTTTGTTTTTGTTTGCGGATAAGACAGCGAAATAATAATAGTTATCCGGAGCAGGTCCCGGTTCGGGATCTTTTTCTTTCAGATCGTAGAATTCAGCGATCGCCGCCGCTTCGGCCTGCACTATCGCTTTGAGTTTTTCCGGATCGTTAAGCGCTTCACACTCCGCCCGGTTGGAGTGAAAGCCGTGTTCGATGATGATCGACTGCACGCATGCGGAGTCTTCCGGAGTTCTGCCTTGTACCGCTTTCGTCGGGTTCAGCAGCGTCGAGTTGCGCAGGACGCCGTAATAGTCGACCATCGGCAGGCTGTCAGACCACTGTCTTTGACTGTATCCGCGGTAATAGCAATCAGTAACGCCGACCTCTTTGAACGCCGCGACGACGGCGGCGGATATGGCGTCGCAGAGTCTCCTCCCGTTCCGACGGACGGAGCTGAAGGATGAAACACCGTGCGCCGCCGCGCTGCTCGCCGCGTTGCTGTGCCAGGAAAAGAAAAGATCCGCGTCGCGGCCCATCTTTCCGCGCTCTTCAAGGGACGGGTCGTCCGTGATCGCCGTGCGCGTGACGACGATCTGCACGTCCTTGTACTTTTCGAGCTCTTCCTTCAGGTGCTGCACGGCTTCGAAATTGTTGTTGCCTTCATAGAAGCCTTTTACGATCCCGGCGCCGCTGTTTTTGCCGTGGCCGGGGTCGATTACGATCTTAATCGTCTTTGCCATCGTCCGCCGCCTCCTTCAAACTGTTGAGCCGCATCTGAACGAGCTCGACGATCACGGTCTTCATAGCCGACAGGCCGGCGCATGCCGCGCTGAAGAGTGCGGACTTCCACGCCGCGCCGTCGAGATCGAGCGAAAACGCGGACGGTAAGGCGACAAGGAACGCCTGTAAAAACGTCCATGCCG
>JAGDCE010000166.1 GCA_017958705.1 Clostridia bacterium | reverse complement strand
GTTGCGAACTTGAGAGCAACGGGGGTTCACGGAGTAGGGGGGCGGGGAGTCCCCAAAAGCGCTGAGGCACGAGGCGCATAAAACGTCCCGGAGGGACTCCGACACTCGCCGCAGGCGAATTTCATTTGCCCGCAGGGCAAATTTCACTTGACGTCAGTCAAATTTCACGTTCCGCCCCCGGCGGAACATTTCACTCCGCGTCAGCGGCAGGGGGGAGGGGAAACCCCAAGAGCTCCGAGGGACGAGGCGTACAATTCGTCCCGAAGGGACTCTGAGTTTTCAATTTATTTTCTTTTTATTATTGATAAACCTGAAAAAAGGTGGTAATATGTACAGTGACTGAATTTATACAGAGAGGTTTGATATGTACAACAAGAAATCCATAACAGATATCGACGTTAAGGGCAAAAGAGTCCTTGCCCGCTGCGATTTCAACGTTCCCATGCAGGACGGAGTCATCACCGACGTCAAGAGGATAACCGGCGCGATGCCGACGATCAAATATCTTTCCGAGCACGGCGCGAAAGTCATACTCTGCTCGCACATGGGCAGACCGAAGGGCGAATTCAACATGAAATACTCCCTTGCCCCCGTCGCGGCAAAGATCTCCGAATATCTCGGCAAGCCCGTGATCATGGCGTCAGACGTCATAGGAGAAGATGCGAAAGCGAAAGCCGCCGCCCTTAAAGACGGCGACGTGATGCTCATAGAGAACGTCCGCTTCCACAAGGAAGAAGAGAAGAACGATCCCGAATTTGCGAAAGAACTCGCCTCCATGGCTGATATCTTCGTCAACGACGCATTCGGCACCGCTCACAGAGCGCACGCCTCCACCGAGGGCGTGTCCCACTATCTGCCGTCCGTCTGCGGCTTCCTGATCCAGAAAGAGCTCGACGTCATGGGCGGCGCGCTCGAGCATCCCGAGCACCCGTTCGTCGCCATCCTCGGCGGCGCCAAGGTCTCCGACAAGATCGGCGTCATCAACAACCTGATCGAAAAGGTCGACACGCTCATCATCGGCGGCGGCATGGCTTACACGTTCCTGAAGGCGAAGGGCTTCGCGATAGGCAACTCCCTCTGTGAAGAGGACAAGCTCGACCTCGCGCTGCAGCTGCTCGCGAAGGCTAAGGACAAGGGCGTCAATCTGCTCCTGCCGGTCGACAACAGACTCGGCGACAAATACGATCCCGAATGCAATTTCATGCTCGTCAATTCCGACGAGATCCCGGACGGCTGGATGGGCCTCGATATCGGTCCCGCCACCGAGATCCTTTTCGCGGACGCGATCAAAGACGCGAAGACCGTCGTCTGGAACGGCCCGATGGGCGTTTCCGAATGGGATAAATTCGCTTCCGGCACCAGATCCGTGGCGCAGGCCGTGGCCGACAGCGGCGCGGTTTCGATAATCGGCGGCGGCGACTCCGCGGCGGCTATCGAAAAGCTCGGCTTCGCCGACAAGGTGACGCATATATCCACCGGCGGCGGCGCTTCGCTCGAATTCCTCGAAGGCCTCGTCCTTCCCGGAATAGCCTGCCTGGAAGATAAATAAGCCGAATCCGCCTGACGGAACCGGTCGCTGACAAATCCGCGGCTGAGGATCCTTACAAGGCGAGCCGAAAAGCAACCGACAACAAAAAACGGTTGCTTTTTGAATATATGAGATAAATCAATAAAAACAGAAGAGGAAAACGGTATGAATAAGAGAAAGAGAAAAGCCGTCATAGCCGGCAACTGGAAGATGAACATGACGCCCGACGAGGCCGTCGCGATGATAAACGAGCTCCGCCCGCTCGTAAAGGGCAAAAGAGGCTGCGAGATCGTTCTCTGCGTGCCCGCGATCGACATTCCCGCCGCGGTGAAGGCTGTTAAGGGCTCGAGGATAAAGATAGGCGCGGAGAACGTCCATTTTGAAGAAAAAGGCGCGTTCACCGGCGAGATCTCCGCGAAAATGCTGCTCACCTGCGGCGTTGAGTACGTCATAATCGGCCACAGTGAGAGAAGACAGTATTTCGGCGAGACCGACGAGACCGTCAACAAGAGAGTCAAAGCGGCGCTCAACGCCGGGCTGAAAGTCATCCTCTGCGTCGGCGAAGTGCTTGCGCAGAGAGATCTCGGCATAACCGGCGAGGTCCTGTCGATGCAGACGAAGATCGCGCTTCAGGGCGTGACTTTGGATCAGCTCAAAAACCTCATAATCGCGTACGAGCCCGTATGGGCGATCGGCACCGGCAGAGTCGCTACGCCCGATCAGGCGGACGAGGGCAACGGCGTCGTCAGAAAGACCGTAGAGGCGCTTTACGGCAAAGCGGCGGCGGAAGCCCTAACGATCCAGTACGGCGGTTCAATGAACGAGAAAAACGCCGCAGAGCTTCTCGGAAAATACAACGTCGACGGCGGTCTGATAGGCGGAGCGTCGCTTGTCGCGGCGAAATTCGCCGCGATAGTGGACGCCGCGCAGTGAAGATGAAAAAGATAGTATCGCTGCTGCTCGCGGCGGTCATGACGGCGCTGCTGCTCCCGGCGGGAGCGGCGGCGTCGGGCGACGCGGCCGAGATCACCGCGCAGGTCAGCAAAAACGGGCAGTACGTTGAAATAAACGTCAAACTGTCCGATACGGATCTGTCCGCGGCGGGCGGCAGAGATCTGCTGCTGTGGGCTGTGGACCCCGGAACTTCGCCCGGCGATTCCGCACCGGTCGTCACCGGCATCAAGCCGAGGGCGAGCCTGTCGGTCAAGGCTCCCGTGAAGGAGCGCGGCTGCCCGGGCTACGTGCTCGGCTACGAGACTGACGGCGGCGGAGCCGCGATCCTCGCGGGACCGGCGTACGTTTCCGATCCCGGCGTGTTCGCGCAGTATACTTACGAGCAGCCCGCGGTCACCGGCAAAAAAGGCCTCGATATAAAGATGCCCGCCGACGCGCAGCTGCTCGGCGTATCTCATACCGTCGTGCCCGTGATGCTCAACGAATATATAAAAGACGGCTCCGAGAATTCGATCTCATATAAATGCGGCACAACAACGTATTATTTTGATAAAACGAAGACCGCCGTGCTCGATTACACGGTCAAGACGTACAGCGACGCGGGTATCCGCGTTTATCTGCAGCTGCTGCTCGGGCCGCGCGCGGACGGTCAGCCGGAATATCTGTATTTTTCCGGCGCCGACCGTGACGCCGCGAATTTCGCCTTCAACACCGGCTCGGCCGAGGCGTGCGGAGCGCTTTACGCGCTCGTATCGTATCTGACCGAGAAATACACCTCCGGTCAGAGCGGCTTCTGCGGCAATTTCATCGTCGGCAGAGAGGTCAACAGCAACAGATACGGCAACAACGCCGGCCCGATGTCGCTGTCGGCGTATACCGCCGCTTATGCAACGGAGCTTCGCATCGTCGATGCCGCCGCGAGATCGGTCTATTCCGACGCCCGGGTATTCGTCTCCGTGGCGAACAATTTCAACAAGCCGTCATACGACAACAACGCCGACCCGACGCTCGACTATTCCGTGATGGATTTTCTGTCGAGCCTGTCGAAGACCGTGTCGGACGGCGGAGATTTCCCGTGGTGTCTGTCGGTCGATCCGTATAACGTCGACCGTACGCGCGCCGATTTCCGCGGAGCGGAGGGCGCCGAATACACCTACGAGAGCCGCTATTTGACGATGGACAATATTAATATAATCACGTCGCTTCTGTCACAGCCGGCGTATCTGTACAACGGCGAGCGGCGCCGCGTGATAATCGGCGAGATAAGCTACCCCTGCGCCGGCAATTCCGAGCAGGCTCAGAAGGCTCAGGCGGCGGCGTACGCGCTGGCGTACTACAAAGCCGAGGCAAACAGCCAGATCGACGCCATAATCTACGCCGATCACGTTGACGACGCGGACAGTGCCGGAAACTGCGGACTTTATACACGCGAGGACGGCACGAACGATACCGCGGCGGCTGAAAAGATCATATACCGCGTGTTCCGCTATATCGATACCGAGTATTCATCCGTGATCACGGAGCAGTGCCTGTCGTATTACGGGCTCGTATCGTGGGGTGAAGCCGTCTCCGGCTACGATCCGTCGAACATGGCGAAGCGCACCGTCATATCCGGTACCGCGATGATCGACGAGCCGTCGTCGAAAGGCTCGCTCGACCGCCTGACCGATTTCAACGGGGCCGACCTGATGTTTTATCCGTCGGAGAACGCGCGTCTCTTGACGACGCAGAGCGATCCCGGCGCGAAAGAACTGTACGGCTCCGAAAACTCGCTCCTGGCCGAACTGTACGCCGTCTCGCCGGTCGAATACCGCGGCGCGACCGCTTGCAGGGAATTCGACGTATCCGGCGCCTCGCACGCCGTCGTCGACGTGATGATAAACTCGACGTCGGGCGGGATCGCCGACGTGATGCTCAGGATAAAAGGCTCCGACGCGGAAGGCGCGGAGACGGTCTATGAGGGCATCGCCGCCGTCACAGTCGGTCAGTATTACAGACTTTACTTCGATCTGCAGGAGTACATGAGATCGAACGCCGGCAAAGCCTCGTCCGTGAGCGTCTGGGTAAAGCCGCACAAGGGATCCGAGAACGGCGAATACACGATGCTGTTGAACGGCGTATCCGTGATGAGAGAGGGCGGCCGCGCGAAAGCCGGTACGGTGTTCAAAACGATCCTCATAATTCTGATAAGCATAGCGGTCATCGCCGCGGCGGCGTATGGCATAATGTACCTGCGCGCGTTGATAAACTACCGCAAAAAGAAAAAGAGGATAGAGGAGAAGCGGCGCAGAAAGAGCGGTGAAAGGATATGACCGTTTCGCCCGCGACTAAGGATCAGGCGCCGAGGATAACGGAGCTTCTCAGATATATCTGCGAGCTTCATGCAAAGGGCAGACCGGACGTCTTCGTGTCAGGCGAACCGAAGTACGACGAAGAAGGCGTATGCCGGCTTATAGATGAAAAAGATACGCACGTGATCACCGCCGTCGAGGACGGACGCGTGATCGGTTACATGATAGCGAAGGTGAAGGACGGGGAGACCGGACCTCACATGCGCGGGATGCGCACGCTGTACATAGACGACATCTGCACGGCGCCCGAGGCGGCGCGCAGGGGCGTCGGGACCGCGCTTTTCGAAGAAGCGAAGCGGATCGGACGCGACAACGGCTGTGTGCGCATCGACTTGAACGTCTGGGAATTCAACAAGGCCGCGATAAAGTTCTACGAAAAAATGGGAATGAAAGTGTCGCGGATGCACATGGAATGCGGGCTGTGAGAGCCCGCTTCCGCGGATTTATCATATGGACAGGATACAAATCGCTGCAAAACCCGAAAGAAATTACGGAATAGACCTGTTGAGGCTTGTCACGATGCTGTTCATCTGCATACTTCACGTGTGCAACAAGGGCGGCATCGTATCGCGGCTGAGCCTTGAGACCGCGCCGGACCATTACCGCATAGCGTGGTTTTTCGAGGCGCTCACGTTCGGTTCGGTCAATATATTCAGTATGATATCCGGCTACGTCGGATACAACAAAAAATTCAAACTCTCGCGCCCGCTGTCGATCTGGCTCGAGCTGGTTTTCTATACTGTGATCGGCACGGTGCTGATATCGCGGTTCTGTCCGCAGATCATGCCGGAAAACGGCTGGCTCCGCGCCGTGATGCCTGTCTTCAACGGTGAATACTGGTACATGACGGCGTATTTCGGCATGGTCATACTCAGCCCGCTGGTCAACGCCGCGGTGCAGAAGATGAGTACGCGCTCGCTCGGACTGACGCTGCTCGGGATATTCGTGTTTTTCTGCACGATCCCGGCGGTGATGAACGTGTCCGTGTTCGGGCTGTCGAGCGGCTATTCGACCGTCTGGCTGTGCATAATGTACGCCGCCGGAGGATTTTTGGCAAAGGTGAAAAAGCCGCATCCGCTGCCGTCGTTCTTCGTATTCCTGCTCTGCACGGTGCTGACGTGGCTGTTCAAGATCAACGGCGTGTCGCGCATGCTCAATTACACGTCCCCGACCGTAGTGCTCGCCGCCGCGGCGCTGACCGTCACGTTCGCGCAGATAAATATCCGCACGAAAGCCGGCAGGGCGATCATAGGATTCGCCGCGCCGTCCGCGCTCGGGATATTCATAATCCACGTACACACGTTCAGCTGGGAATACCTGCTAAAGGACGCCGCCGCTTCGTTCGTCAGGGACAACGCGGCGATGATGACGCTTAAGATCCTCGCGATGGCGGCGCTGATATTCGTAGGCTGCTTCGCGGTCGACGTGATCAGACGCGGGATATTCTGGCTGCTGCATATCAAGCCGCTGCTCAACAGGATGGACCGGGCGATCGACTCGATCCTTAACAAAAAAACTCCCGCGGAATCTGTCGGGGAAGAGAAAACACAGTAAAACAGCAAAGGGCTGCCGCATCCGCGGCGCCCTTTTTCAGATAACAGGTAAGAGAGAAAAGGATCGTTGTCGCCGCGGGGACACCGCCGCGCCCGGTTCCCGTGAGAGGCAGAGACTCAACAAAAAAAGCCGGCGCAAGGAGAGGCTATATAAAGAAGACACAAACCCACTGTGACACCTTTCAATTACAGAAAGTGTCATAGTGGGTTATCTTGTTTCAGTTCGTCTTAACCCTTCCGATACAGGAATGGTTTTTTATTCAGCTAAATTGCTCGCTTACGCTCGCAGCTAAATTATTTGCCTTACGGCAAACAGCTAAATTGAAAACCTGCGGTTTTCAGCTAAATTAAATTCGCCTCAATT
>JAGDCE010000165.1 GCA_017958705.1 Clostridia bacterium | reverse complement strand
GCAAGCGCATACTGATCGTAGACGACGTAATCAGCACCGGTGAATCCCTGCGCGCTCTCGAAGCGATCGTGTAGCAGGCGGGCGGCATAATAGCCGGCCGTATGGCGGTGCTCGCCGAAGGCGACGCGTGGAATCGGGACGACATAAAAGCCCTTCAGTATTTACCGCTTTTTGACGCTGAGGGCGATACTCTTCCGCTTTGATATGCTTGATTTTACATGTGATTACAACAACGGCGCGCATCCGTCCGTATTGCAGCGTCTGATAGATACCAACGGACTGATCTCCGGCACCTACGGCTTTGACGAGTTCAGCGAAAGCGCCGCTGACAAAATAAGAGCGGCCGTGGAAGATCCCGACGCCGCGGTGTATTTCATCGCCGGCGGCACGCAGACGAACATGACCGTCATATCCTCGTGTCTGAAATCGTACGAGGGCGTCGTCTGCGCCGATACCGGCCATATAAACTGCCATGAGTCGGGCGCCGTGGAATACACCGGGCATAAGATAATCAGACTGCCCTCGCACGCCGGCAAGGTCGACGCGGGCGAGCTTGAAGATCTTCTCTCGTCTTTTTACGCCGATCAGAGCCATGAACACATGGTATTTCCGGGGATGCTTTATATATCGTACCCTACGGAATACGGCACGATCTATTCAAAAACCGAGCTGCAGGCGCTTCGCGGCGTTTGCGTGAAATACGGCATGAAGCTGTTCTGTGACGGCGCGCGGCTCGGTTACGGGCTTTGCAGCGACGGCGCGGATATAACCCTGCCCGAGCTTCACGGTCTGTGCGACGTCATGTACATAGGCGGCACGAAGTGCGGCGCGCTCTGCGGCGAGGCCGTGGTGTTTCAGCGCGGCGCCGTTCCCGATCATTTCGTCACGCTGATAAAGCAGAGAGGCGCGATGCTCGCGAAGGGCAGACTAATCGGAGTGCAGTTCGACGCGCTTTTCGAGGACGGACTCTATTTCCGCATAGCGAACCAAGCGATACGCCGCGCGAACGAGCTTCGCGCACTGCTTGACGCGAAGGGTTACTCTCAGTTCGTCGGGTCGCCGAGCAACCAGATCTTCGTAGTCCTGGACGACGAGACGGTGAAGAGGCTTTCGGAGAACGTAAAATTCGAGATATGGGAGAAGCCGGATAAGGACCGTACCGTGGTGAGATTCGTCACGAGCTGGTCGACGACGCCGGAGCAGATAGCGGAACTCGGGAGGCTGTTATGAGAAGTGCAGCCAAACGCGCCGTGTTCATTGCGGTCGACGTGTTTATAATCGTAATGATCGTTTTATCGGGCGCTCTCGGAATTTTCGAGACTGTGGGAAGCCTCTGGCAGAGCGGATTGCGCAGATTCATCTTTTTCACAGTCGATTCGAACATCCTGGCGGCGCTGTCGGCGCTCGTCGCCCTGCCTTTCAAAATCAGAAGGCTGATCCGCGGCAGACCGCTGCCGATGCCTGTGCTGATACTCGGGCTGGCGTCGACGTGCGCGGTAACGGTGACGTTTTTAACCGTGATTCTCTTTCTCGGACCGACGATCGGATTTTCAACGATGTACGTCGGCAACTCTTTCTGGCTGCATCTTATCTGCCCGCTTCTGTGCATCGTGTCGTTCGTTTTCGATTCCGAATCGGATAAACGGATCAGGATTCCGCACGCTTTGTTCGCGCTGCTTCCCGTACTCATATACGGCGCCGTATATTTCATGGAAGTCATAGTAATCGGAGGCTGGCAGGATTTCTACGGTTTCAACGCCGGCGGATTCTGGTACGTCAGCGCGATCGTGATGCTTGCGGCAACGTTTTTGATCGCTCTCGGACTGCGCGCGCTGGAAAACGCCGTCAGCGTGATACGGCGTAAAAGATGAAAAACACCGCCTACGAAATAAACGCCGGGCTCGCGAAGCCGTTGACTATTGTGTTTTTGTCCGATATCCACGACGTTGACGCGGATCCGATCATTGAGCGCGTGAAGGCGGCGTCGCCCGACGCCGTTCTCGTCGGCGGAGATTACGTTCAAAATAAAAAGCGTTATGAAAACGGAATATCGCTGCTTAAGGCGCTGGCGGAACTTTACCCTACGTTCGTGTCGCTCGGCAATCACGAGTTCAAATCAATACCGGATATAAAAAAGCGCACGGTACAGACCGGCGCGGTACTTCTCGACGACTGTGACACGACGTTTCGCGGCGTGCGTATCGGCGGGCTGACTTCGGGCTTCGACGGAAGGCCTCAGGGCACGTTTATGAAAACGCCGCCGCCTGACACGGATTTTCTGCGGTGCTTCGATCAAAAAGACGGGTTCCGCGTGCTTCTGTGTCACCACCCGGAATATTACGCTACGTATCTTAAAAACACCGGGATCGAACTGATCCTCTCCGGACACGCTCACGGCGGTCAGTGGCGGTTTTTCGGACGCGGGCTGTTCGCTCCGGGGCAGGGGATATTCCCGAAATACACGTCGGGAATGTACGACGGCAGGCTCATAGTCAGCCGCGGAGCAGGCGACTCCCACTTCATTCCGAGGATCAACAACGAGCGCGAGCTCGTCATAATAAAGTTGAAATAAAAAACGGTGCAGGGAGAGGCTATATAAAGAAGAAACAAACCCACTGTGACACCTTTCAATTACAGAAAGTGTCATAGTGGGTTATCTTGTTTCAGCTCGTCTTAACCCTTCCGATACAGGAATGGTTTTTTATTCAGCTAAATTGCTCGCTTACGCTCGCAGCTAAATTATTTGCCTTACGGCAAACAGCTAAATTGAAAACCTGCGGTTTTCAGCTAAATTAAATTCGCCTCAATT
>JAGDCE010000164.1 GCA_017958705.1 Clostridia bacterium | reverse complement strand
GGGCGTCGAAGCGGACGAGAACAAACGCAATAAGGCCGATTTCGTCCTGTGGTTCACCAAATCCAAATTCGAGGATCAGGAGCTGAAATGGGAAAGCCCGTGGGGCTACGGCTACCCCGGCTGGCATATAGAATGCTCCGCGATCTCGCTCAAATACTGCGGCGAATATCTCGATATCCACTGCGGCGGCATCGACAACCAGTTCCCGCATCACACGAACGAAATAGCGCAGTCCGAATCGTATCTCGGCCACAAATGGTGCAATTTCTGGTTTCACGTGCTTCATCTGAACACCGCTTCGGGCAAGATGAGCAAATCGTCCGGTAAGTTCCTGACGGTATCCGTACTGGAAGAACAGGGGATCGATCCGCTCGCATACAGATTCTTCTGCCTCAACTCCCATTACAGAAAGAACCTCGTTTATTCCGACGAAGCGGTCGAGAACGCCGCGAAGGCATATAAGAAGCTCAGAGTCAGATGCTCTGCGCTGAAAGATGACGGCGAGGTCGACGAAGAGGTCCTTCAGAGTCTGAAAAAGAAGTTTGCGGAAGCGCTTGATAACGACCTGAACACGTCGCTCGCGGTCACCGCGGTCTACGACGTGCTGAAGGCCGACTGCAGCGACGCGACGAAGCGCACGGCGATAGCGGATCTCGACTCCGTCCTGTGCCTCGATCTGCTCACCCCATATGAAGAAAAGGATCAGCAGACGGAGCAGGAAGGCGGCGATCCCGAGATTATGGCAAAAATAGCCGAGCGCGCCGCCGCGAAAAAGGCCAAGGATTACGCAAAGGCCGACGCGATAAGAGCGGAGCTCGCCGCCGCCGGAATAACGCTGACAGACACCCCGCAGGGTACGACATACAGGAGGGACTGAGATGATAAAGAACGCGATCACAAAAAGATACCCGTTGTCAAACGAGAAAAAGCTTCACGTCTTCAAGTCCGACGCGGAGGGGTTTTACGCTTGTGAAAATACTGTTGTTGCGGAATTCGTCACCGGATTCCGCAACACTCCTTTCAAAGGGTATTACGAGGGCAGCGGCTGCGTTCAGGGCAAATGCGTGAACATCGCCGCGGGCAAACTGCGTTCCGTGCGCCGCGATTACGAAACTCCGCTCGATCTTTCCGGCTATTCGTGCCTTACGGTCGCGTCCGACGTGACGAGGTTCGCCCCGGGAGATCAGTACTGGCTCGACGTCCGCCTCATCTCCGATAAAGGAGTCTTCGAGGGCGAGGCGCCGATCCTCGCCGAATGCTGGAACACCACCGCCTTCACGATCGGCGGCTTCGACGGCGCGGATTGCATAAGATCCATTGAGATCGGCGTAAGGAACGAGGGCGACGAGGACTGGGAAGGCCTTTATCAGATCGGTTCCGTCGCGGTCGGCGAGATATGCGACCTCGGTTTCGAGGTGCCCGGCGCGTGGAGGAGCTTTTCATGCGAGCGTGGGAAAACCTGCTTTGACGGCGGGCTGAAATACGAATTCGAAAACGGCGGCAGTATAACCTCGCCGTATTTTCCCGACGCTCACAACACGAAATACAACGCGCCGCTAGATCTGAGAAACACTTTGTTCTTCGTGTTAAAAAACGACAGTGACTGCGCCCGCGTACGGCTGTGGTTCGTCACGGACAGGGACGGGGAATACACGCCCGATAAAAGCAAAGAATTTGAAATAGAACCGCACAGCGGTTTCAAGGCTTATTTCTTCAATTTATCCGACCTGCCGACGGCGAAGGACAGACTGGCGGGCTTCCGCCTCGAGCTGCTTTCCGGCAGCGGCAGCATCACCGTTTGGCGCGTGACGCCCGAGGAAGAGGATCCGATATACGATTACGCCGGGAAAATCATTTCCTGCATCTCCGACGGCAAAAACGTCGCCGCGAAGATGGACCTTAACAGAGCCGGAAAGCTCCGCGTATACGAGACGTTCATGTACAACGTATTCGACGACGTGAAGGGGCTGACGTGCCTGTACGAAGGCGATGCGGAGGCGGGCGTGAACACAGCGGTCTTCCCGTTCATGCGCGGCACGCTGACGCGCCTTACGTCTCAGTTCATCGCCACGCTCGATTCCGGCGACGGCGAGATACGCGTCGCGCCGAGATTTTATATTGAAAACTACGGGGATTTCGCTTCAAATCCCTATAAATTCGACCTGCCGGACTACACCGTCTCTGTCGTTGATTTCGGCGCGAAAGCCGACGCGTTCACCGACGACACGGACGCGATCCAGGCGGCGATAGACGACGTGTACGCCCACGGCGGCGGCAGGGTAGTGATACCCGCGTACAACACCGGCAGATATATAATAACGCATCTTCTGATGAAGTCGTTCGTCGATCTGCATATAGATGAGGGCGCGATGCTGTGGCAGTCGCAGACGGATTCCGATTACAAATACGAGGTGTTCTACGGTCACGACGTGCCGATGAGAGACATAAACTGGACGCACGCGCTGCACGTGGCGACGTATCCGCTCATCTTCGCGCGCTGTGTGAGGAACATAAAACTTACCGGACGCGGTAAGATACGCAGTATGGACACCGGCAGCGAGGAGAGAAGGATAGGCTGGTATCCGAACAACTGTCAGGACGGCATACACTGCATAAGCGTTGGTTTCATCGCCTGCGAAAACTACGAGGTAAGCGATATCGAGATCGTCAGAGCGAACAATTAACACACCGATTTCAGCGCGAGCAGAAACGGATATATTGCCAACGTAAAGCTGCACGAGGTCAAATGCGTCTCTGGC
>JAGDCE010000163.1 GCA_017958705.1 Clostridia bacterium | reverse complement strand
GCTCGCGTCAGCGAATTTAGCTTGCGAAGCAAATTTAGCTGACCGAAGGTCAATTTAGCTCGCCGGATGCGGCGAATTTAGCTGCGGTGTACTTCCTTACGAAGTACACCGCTACCGGGAGCTTTTTTGCATCTATCGTTCTTCTCTGAAATACGACAAACCGAGGCTTGCCGGCGGCTGATACTCGCGTTTTTTTCTCATGCTCACGGTTATGAGCACTATAACGGTTACGACGTACGGAAGCATCTGCAGCAGCGGCTGCATCTGCATGCTAACGCCGACGTAATTGAAGAGTATGTAAAGTCCGCCGAATATGTACGAGCCGAATATGGCGACGGCGGGTTTCCAGATCGCGAATATGACTATCGCTATCGCGAGCCATCCGCGGTCGCCGAAACCGTCGTTCTGCCAGATACCGCCGGAATAGTCCATTATATAGAACAGTCCGCCGAGACCGGCTATCATGCCGCCGATACAGGTCGCAAAATACTTGTATCTCGACACGTTTATGCCCGCCGCGTCAGCCGTCGCCGGGTTTTCGCCCACGGCGCGGAGCTGTAAGCCTACGCGCGTGCGTTTGATCACGAACGAAGCCACTATCGCGATGAGCGCGGCAAGATACACCATGAATCCGCTCTGCCCGAACGGCAGGAATCTGCAGTACGCGCCGGACGTCTCGGACAGCGCGAGGTAAGGCGTGGTGCTTCCCGTCAGCTTGATCAGAGAACCTCCGAAGAAGTTTCCGACGCCGACGCCGAACGTCGTCAGCGCAAGACCGGTGACGTTCTGGTTCGCGCGCAGCGTGATCGTCAGGAAGCTGTATATCAGCGATGCGAGCAGCGAGCCGAGCAGGCACGACAAGAACGTAATGATTATCGCCAGCGCCGGTATGACGTACGGCGCTTTTTCCTGGTAGAAGAAGCCGCCGATGACGCCTGAGATCGCGCCGACGTACATGATGCCGGGGATACCGAGGTTGAGGTTGCCGGATTTTTCCGTTATGATCTCACCGGTGGCGCCGAACAGAAGCGGTGTGCCCTGTATGACGGCCTGCATCAGAAACTTTAAAAACAGCATCTTATTCGGCCTCCTTTGCTTTGCTTCTCAGATGGAGCTGATAGTTTATGAAGAACTCGCATCCTATAATGAAGAACAGGATTATTCCCGTCAGTATGTCCGAGAACGACGCGTTCATACCGAACGTCGTCGTTATCTCGTCTGAGCCGCGTTCGAGGAAGATTATCAGAAACGACGTGGCGATCATCACGAACGGATCGAATTTCGCGAGCCACGACACCATTATCGCCGTGAACCCGCGCCCCTCGGCGAGGTTCGAGTCGATCGAGTGCGATGTTCCGCCGACGAGCAGCAGGCCCATCAGGCCGCATATCGCGCCGGAGACCGCCATTGTGCGGATTATTACCTTTTTGACGTTTATGCCGACGTAGCGCGCCGTGTTCTCGCTCTCGCCGACGACGGATATCTCGTATCCGTGCTTGCTGTAATTCAGATACACGTACAGTATCACGGTCAGCGTCGCGACGATAAGGATGTTGAGCAGATATTTCTGCCCGAACAGCTGCGGCAGCCAGCCGTGCGAGAGTATCCTCGGTCCGACCGTGTGCGAACCGCTCTGGTCGACCTTTTCAATAAAGAATTTGATCAGATACATCGCGATATAGTTCATCAGCAGCGTGAACAGCGTTTCGTTCGTCTTCCACTGCGCTCTGAACACCGCCGGGATCACGCCCCAGATCATACCCGCGATTATACTTGATAACACCATAAGCGCTATCAGCAGCCCGTCGGAGACCTTGCCGCCGAACGCGACCATGCACATCGCGGTCGCAAGACCGCCTATCAGCACCTGTCCCTCGGCGCCTATGTTCCAGAATTTCATCCTGAACGCCGGAGTCACCGCGAGGGAAACACCGAGCAGTATAGCGAGCTCCTGGAATGTGAACCACGTTTTGTTCGGCGTTCCGAACGCGCCTTTGAACATCGTGACGTATACCGATATCGGATCGTCGCCCGTGACGAATTTAGTTATGAGTCCGCACACGATCAGCGCCGCGAGTATCGCGCCGGCGCGGACGAGTATCTTGCGGAGCAGCGGCACGTCGGCGCGCTTCGTTATGGTGATCAGCGGCTCGCGCTCTTTTCTGATCTTTGAGGTCTCTTTTTTATCAGCCATCGCCGCGCACCCCTTTCGCTTTCGTCATAAGAAGACCGATCTCTTCTTTTTTCGCTTCCCTGCCGTCAAGTATGCCGGACACGTGACCGGCGCAGATGACGAGTATCCTGTCGCAGAGCTCAAGCAGCACGTCGAGATCCTCTCCCACGAAGATGACGGCGACGCCGTTGTTTTTCTGCGCGTTGAGCAGGTTGTATATCATATAAGAGGAATTTATATCAAGGCCTCTGACGGGATACGCCGCCATCAGCACCGTCGGCGCCGAGGCGATCTCGCGCCCGACGAGCACTTTCTGCACGTTTCCGCCGGAGAGCTTCCTTACCTGCGTTTTTGCGCTCGGAGTAACGACTTCGAGACTTTTTATGATATTGTCCGCCAGCTGTTTCGGCGGCTGACGGTCTACGAACACCGTCCGCCCGCCGCGGTAGCTGCGCAGCATCATGTTGTCGATTATATCCATGTTGCCGACGAGGCCCATGCCGAGCCTGTCTTCCGGCACAAACGACAGGCGCACGCCGAGGTCGCGTATCTGCAGCGGCGTTTTGCTGCGCAGATCGACCTGCGCTCCGTCCTTCGGGTCGATATACGTTATCTCCCCGCCCGTCGGCGCCTGAAGTCCCGCGATTATCTCGAGCAGCTCGCGCTGTCCGCTGCCGGCGACGCCGGCTATGCCGAGTATCTCGCCCGCCTTCGCGGTGAAGGTGATGTCGGAGAGCACGTTCACGCCTTCGTGCGTGGTGTAGTTGAGCCCGTTCACTATCAGGCGATCCTGTGCGTTCTCCACCGCGGTCCGCTCGATATTGAGCGAAACGCGTTTGCCGACCATCATTTCGGTCAGCGCGTCCTCCGTCGTCTCCGCGGTGTTTACCGTGGCTATATGCCTGCCCTTGCGAAGCACGGCGACTCTGTCCGAGATCTCCATGACTTCGTGCAGTTTATGGGTGATTATCATTATGGATTTGCCGTCGTCGCGCATGCGGCGGATGACGTTGAACAGTTTTTCCGTCTCCTGCGGAGTGAGCACCGCCGTCGGCTCGTCGAGTATCAGTATCTCCGCGCCGCGGTAGAGCACTTTGATTATCTCCACCGTCTGTTTTTCGGAAACGGACATTTCGTAGATCTTTTTATAAGGATCGAGATCAAAGCCGTACCGCTGTGATATATCGGCCACCTTCCCGGCCGCCTCTTTGATATTGAATTTGCCGTCTTCTATGCCGAGGACGATGTTTTCCGTCGCGTTGAAAACGTCTATCAGCTTGAAGTGCTGATGCACCATGCCGATGCCGAGCGCGAAGGCGTCCTTCGGCGAATTTATCGTGACGCGTTCGCCTTTTATGAAGATCTCGCCGGCGTCCTGACGGTAGATGCCGGAGATCATATTCATCAGCGTCGTTTTTCCGCTTCCGTTCTCGCCGAGTATGGCGAGGACCTCGCCGTAGCGGAGATCCATGTCGACGTCGTCGTTTGCGACGACGGATCCGAACGTTTTCGTAACGTGCTGAAGATGCAGAGCCAGGTTGTTATCGGATGTGTTCACGGCTTTTTCTCCTCATGGAACTTTAAATGGGCAGAGGCGGAGCATAAAGCCCCGCCTCCGGCAGCGGCATTCCGGCGGATGCCGTCAGAGTATTATATACCGGTAAGGATCAACCGAAGTTGACGTTGAGGTTCGTGATACCGTCGATGATTATATCGAAGTAAGGAGCCGAACGGTATTCGGATTCATGGAAGTAGCCGCCCGAGATAGCCTCGGTATCCTTTTCGAAAGCGGCGTCGGTGTCAACGTCAGCCTTGTAGGAATCGAGCTTCTTGCCCTCTACGGTGAAGGTGGCGGTGTCGAACACGTGCAGAGTGCCGGCCTTGAATTTGGCGATCGCTTCTTCAATGGCTTTCTGCGTGCCCTCGGCGGCGACGTCCTGGTTAAGTCCGGAAAGGACTATGGAGCCCGTCGCTATGGAGCCGGTCCAGTCAACGTCGATGGCTTTGCCGTCGGTGACCTGTTTGATTATGTAATAGAAGTAGGGAGCCCAGTTGATGGCGGAGGAGATGATGAACGTGTTCTTGCCCGCATCATAGGTGCTGCCGTTGTAGGAGATGTTCGGAACGCCCGCTTTTTCGCAAGCCGTCGGGGCGCCGAGGGAGTCGGCGTGCTGGCTTATGAGAACGCACTTGTCAACGGTGATAAGGGAGTTCGCGGCTTCCTGCTCGGCGGTGGGATCATACCAGGAACCGGTGTATCTGACCTTCATCGTCGCGCTCGGGCAGACGGAACGTGCACCGAGGTAGAAGGAGGTGAGACCGGAGACGACTTCCGCGTAAGTGAAGGCGCCTACGTAACCGATGACTGCCTGCTCGGCGGTGATCTTGCCGGCGGTGATCATTTCGTTGAGCTTGAGACCTGCGGCGATGCCGGCGAGGTATCTGCCTTCATAGATGGAGGCGAAAGCGTTGTGGAAGTTTGCGAGTTTTTCGGTGTGGGCCATCGTGCCGGTAGCATGGCAGAATTCGACTTCGGGATGCTCTTTCGCAACGGAGAGCATGAAGGATTCGTGACCGAAGCTGTCGGCGAAGATGATCTTGCAGCCCTGCTCGACGAGGTTCTGAGCGGTCTGGGTGCACTGGTCGTTCTCACCGATGTTGACTTTGATGAGGACCTGATCGTTGGAAAGGCCGAGAAGCTGCTGTACTTCTTTTATGGCTCTGATGAAGTTGTTGTCATAGGTGGAGTTTTCGTCGTGGAGGCAGATGACGCCTATTTTGAAATCTTCCTTGACGTCGAACTTGGTGAGCGGATCGGCGACGAGAAGTCCCTTCTCGGTCATGCCTTTTTTCTGCGAGCCGGCGCCGGTGCAGGACGCAAGGACCGCGACCACCATTACACAGGCAAGCACGAGAGCAAGTGTTTTCTTGAACATTTTCAATGTTCCTCCTTAAAAGATTTTTGAAGTTATATAAGCACCGGTATTCCGGCAAGCTCCTCAGTCACAGAAGACGATCCCGTCTTCCTCGCTCATGGACGCTATGCGCGCGAGCGACTCGACGCGCACGCCGCGCGCACGGATCTTTTCGCCGCCGTCCTGATAAGCCTTCTCTATCACTATCCCGGCTCCGACGAGCTCGGCGCCCGACATCGAAACGATCCGGATCAGCCCTTCGAGCGCGTTGCCGCGGGCGAGGAAATCGTCGATTATCAGCACCCTGTCGCCCTCTCCTAGATACTCCTTTGATACGACGACGTTGTTTACGTTGCCGTGGGTATAAGAGGCGATCTGCGCGTGATAGCTGTCGCCGTCCATATTGGAGGTCTTCGATTTTTTCGCGAAGACGACCGGACAATCAAAAAACTGCGCGGTCAGACAAGCCACACCTATCCCCGAGGATTCTATGGTGAGTATCTTGTTGACGCGGCAGTCCGCGAACAGTCTGTGAAATTCGGCTCCGAGCTCTGCGACAAAGCGCACGTCGATCATATGATTGAGAAATCCGTCGACCCGCAGTACGTCTCCGCCCTTGATCTTCCCGTCTTTTCTGATGCGGTCTTCAAGGAGTCTCATAGCCGGCATACCTCCTGTTCACATAAAAACTTATATACATTTTACACTTTATTACGACTTTTTTCAATTTGGATTTTTGACGAAATTGTCTGTTAAGTGAAAACCCTTTGTATACATTTTTCACAATCGGCTCACACGGCTTTCATTCATCGCGTTTGTTTACAATATTCTGTTATATATGTCGCATTTATATGGTAAAATCGGAAAAGGAGTAATATCAGTTTAGATCCTTACGGGTACTTATATTAATGAAAAAGCATTTTATTATCATCATTTCAATAATACTCGCCGCGGCGCTGTGTCCGCGGCCGTACGGCGTCGACTACACCGAGGCGGGCGGCGGCGTCCTTAACGTCTCCTCCGCGGGCGAGGAGCAGGTACGCGCCTGCGCCGCCGTTATGCTCGACGCGATGGAGTCGGACGAGACCGACCGTCAGCCCGACGAAGGCACTGTCGCCGGGATCTCGGCGTCCGCGCCGTTCGAGAGCGAAAACTGCCTGCTGCTCAACGGCAACGGATCCGCCGGCGTGACCTTCGTCATGACGAAGAAGCGCAACACCTCGAACACCCGCTCCGCCGCGGTCTGCGTATACGTGGAGCCGGTCGAGGGCGCGTCCTTTACGCTCGAAATGTGCGTGCGCGGATCGAAAAAATCGTTCACGGCGTCGTCTCCGCTCGAAGCCGGCATCTGGTGCGCGGCATATCTGCCGATAACGGGCGACGCGATAAACCTCGCCGACGTTCACGTCAGCATTAAAGCCGACAGACAGGTCCGCGTGACCTGCTCTCTCGACTGGCTCCATACGGCGCTCGTCGACGGTTTGCCGGACAAGCTGCCGTACTTCGCGTCAGATTACGAGCCGTACAAGGGCGAGCTGAAATACGGAGAGGACGGCATGACGTTCACGCCCACCGGCTCCTCGAGCCGCTTCGAGAGCGTTTACTGCGGCTATCTTACGAACGGAGTCTACAACTGCATAACCGTCCGTCTGATCAACAACAGCGACGCGAAAAAGCTGACTTTGCGCCTCAGGCTCGACGGTCAGCAGTCTTACCAGGAGGAGAACTCCCACACGCTCGAGCTCGTCAAAGGCGAACAGATCCTCAACTTTCCGATCGGAGGCTTCCGCTCCGGCACGACGGTCGAGCATCTGCGCTTCGATCTGTCCGGCAGCGTCGACGGCTCGATCACGATAAAGAGCGTCGGCTTCGCCGTTTACAGATTCCCCGCCGAATACGCCGGCACGGTCAAGGTGTCCGTTACCGGACAGGCGGTGACCGTATCCGGTTCCCTGCCCGACTATCCTTCGTCCGCCAAGACGGTCCGTCTTTACAGGATCCCGTTCGGCGTCGACGAGGAACAGCCCGGCGCCGTCGATTCCGAGCCGTACGCCGAGGCCGGCGTTTCGCGCACGTTCAGCTTCGAGCTGCCGCGCTACGACAACGGGCTCGACAATTCGCTTTTCAAATATCTCGTGGTATACGAGGGCAAGAATTCGTCAGAGGCGGCCGGCGTCGCGTACGCCGGAGGCGAAGCGCCGCAGCGCACCGTCCCTTATAAAGGGACTTCCGCGCCGGACGACGTCTCGGCGATCACGGCTCTTCTGCCGGGCGCGGTATATATCGACGTCGACACCGGCACGCTTTACGCTGACGACGGAGGCTCCGTCGCCGCTTACGGCGGAGCTGAGCGCGGCATATCCGGCGCGGCGCTCGACGTATACGACGGTATCGTCGCGCGGTGCGCTGCGGAAGGCGCCGCCGTCGTGATAAGACTTAAATACTCCCCGTCGCCCGAAGCGGACAAGTACGTCTTCACCGACGGGGTCGACGCGATCCCGACGTCACCGGCTACGATGGCACGGCTCAGCTGTTCGCACTGCTCCGCTTCTTCGCCGGACGATACGGGTCGACGCTGTCCGCGATAGTGCCGACCGGCCCGCTCGACTCCGAAGGCGTCGCGCGCGTCTGCGGTTTAGGTGAGGACGGCGCCGAAAAATACGCCTGCTCCGTGATCCGCGCCGCGTCCGCGGCGCTGTCCGGCACGCAGACGTCGCTTATGATCCCGGTAACGTCGGACGGCGCCGGCGCGTTTCTGCAGATGCTCCGACGCGACCTGCCGGACACGCCTCTGACCGTCTACGCCGAATGCGGCGAGGACGATATCGAAGGCTTCCTCTCCGCCGCCTCGGACAACGGCTGTTCCGCCGTCGTCTCGTCGAAGACCGGGGACGCGGAAAGCCTGATAAAACTGTTTTACGGCTGCGAGCACGGCGCCGCGGCGATCTGCGCCGAGGGCGTTGAAGCCGACGACGACGCGGCGGCGCTGTTCTGTCTGATCGACACGAACCGCGGCGTATCGGCCGCCGACGCGCTCGGACTTGAAGCGTTCCCCGACGGCGTGTCGGCCGTCTACACCGATATGATCAAGCGGACAAAAGTCTGGGACGACCGCGGCGACGTGGAGGAATCCGAACTGCCGGACGTTCTGACGACGCTTACGGGCTGCTCCGTCGCTGAAAGCTGGATCGCCTGCGATAACTGCCGTCAGCCGTACGCCGACGTCGTCAACGGCGAGCCGGCGGTGGCGATACCGTTCGATCTGACGTCGGGCGGCGGTCACGCGCGCTGTGTTGTCGGCGTGATAAGAAACGCGCTTTATCT